>NZ_JBHTTQ010000022.1:0-85851 GCF_042794475.1 Streptomyces sp. NPDC056527 | reverse complement strand
ACGGCATCATGCACGTGACCGCGAAGGACCTGGGCACGGGCAAGGAGCAGAAGATGACCGTCACCGGTGGCTCCTCGCTGCCGAAGGACGAGGTCAACCGGATGCGCGAAGAGGCCGAGAAGTACGCGGACGAGGACCACGCCCGCCGCGAGGCCGCCGAGTCCCGTAACCAGGGCGAGCAGCTCGTCTACCAGACGGAGAAGTTCCTCAAGGACAACGAGGACAAGGTCCCCGGTGAGGTCAAGACCGAGGTCGAGGCCGCCGTCGCCGAGCTGAAGGAGAAGCTCAAGGGCGAGGACACCGCGGAGATCCGTACCGCCACCGAGAAGGTCGCGGCCGTCTCCCAGAAGCTCGGCCAGGCCATGTACGCCGACGCCCAGGCCGCCCAGGCCGGCGGCGACGCCCCGCAGGGCGAGGCCAAGGCCGACGACGACGTGGTCGACGCCGAGATCGTCGACGACGAGAAGCCGAAGGGCGGCGCTGTCTGATGACGGAGGAGACCCCGGGCTTCGACGAGCAGCCCGACGTCCCCTCCGGCGCCACCCCTGACGACGCCGCCGATGCCGCCGAGGCCCCCTCCACGGAGGAGGGCCCGGCGGCCCCGGCCGGGGACGCAAGCAGCAAGAGCTCGGCCGAGACCGCAGGTCTCACCGCCCAGCTGGACCAGGTCCGCAGCGCGCTCTCCGAGCGCACCGGGGACCTCCAGCGGCTCCAGGCCGAGTACCAGAACTACCGCCGTCGGGTGGAGCGGGACCGGGTCACCGTCAAGGAGATCGCGGTCGCGGGCCTGCTGACGGAGCTTCTGCCCGTGCTCGACGACATCGGTCGGGCCCGGGACCACGGCGAGCTCGTGGGCGGCTTCAAGTCGGTGGCGGAGTCGCTGGAGACGGTGGCCGCCAAGATGGGGCTGCAGCAGTTCGGCAAGGAGGGCGAGCCCTTCGACCCGACGATCCACGAGGCCCTGATGCACTCGTACGCGCCGGATGTCACCGAGACGACCTGCGTGGCGATCCTGCAGCCGGGGTACCGGATCGGCGAGCGGACCATCCGGCCCGCGCGCGTGGCGGTGGCCGAGCCCCAGCCCGGGGCGACGCCGGCCGCGAAGGAAGAGAAGTCGGCAGACGAGGAGAGCGGTGGCCCCGAAGAGGGCTAGCGCGAAGATCGTCCGAGAGGAGGGACGTCGATGAGCACGAAGGACTTCGTCGAGAAGGACTACTACAAGGTTCTCGGCGTCCCCAAGGACGCCACCGACGCCGAGATCAAGAAGGCGTACCGGAAGCTCGCCCGCGAGAACCACCCGGACGCCAACAAGGGCGACACCAAGGCGGAGGAGCGCTTCAAGGAGATCTCCGAGGCGAACGACATCCTCGGCGATCCCAAGAAGCGCAAGGAGTACGACGACGCCCGCGCGCTCTTCGGCAACGGAGGCTTCCGTGCCGGAGGCCCGGGCGGCGGCAACTTCAACTTCGACCTGGGCGACCTTTTCGGCGGTGCCCAGGGTCCCGGCGGCCCGGGCGGTGCCGGCGGCTTCGGCGGCGGCCTCGGCGACGTCTTCGGCGGACTGTTCAACCGGGGCGCGGGCGGCGGCGCGGGTACGCGCACGCAGCCGCGCCGCGGTCAGGACATCGAGTCCGAGGTGACGCTCAGCTTCACCGAGGCCGTGGACGGCGCCACCGTGCCGCTGCGGATGTCCTCCCAGGCGCCCTGCAAGGCCTGTTCGGGCACCGGCGACAAGAACGGCACGCCCCGTGTGTGCCCGACCTGTGTCGGCACCGGCCAGGTCTCGCGCGGCGGCAGCGGCTCGTTCTCGCTCACCGACCCGTGCGTGGACTGCAAGGGGCGCGGTCTGATCGCCGAGACCCCCTGCGAGGTCTGCAAGGGCAGCGGGCGGGCCAAGTCCTCCCGCACCATGCAGGTCCGTATCCCCGCCGGCGTCTCCGACGGCCAGCGGATCCGGCTGCGGGGCAAGGGCGCGCCGGGCGAGCGCGGCGGCCAGAGCGGTGACCTGTACGTCGTCGTCCATGTCGACGCCCACCCGGTGTTCGGCCGCAAGGACGACAACCTGACCGTCACCGTGCCCGTCACCTTCGACGAGGCGGCGCTCGGCGGCGAGATCAAGGTGCCGACCCTGGGCGGCCCGGCGGTCACGCTGAAGCTGCCCGCCGGCACCCCCAACGGCCGGACCATGCGCGCCCGCGGCAAGGGCGCGGTCCGCAAGGACGGTACGCGCGGCGATCTGCTGGTGACGGTGGAGGTCGCGGTGCCGAAGGAGCTCGACGACAAGGCCCGCGAGGCCCTTGAGACCTACCGTCAGGCGACGGCGGGCGAGGACCCCAGGGCAGAGTTGTTCCAGGCCGCGAAGGGAGCTTGACCCGATGGACAGCAGACCGGGACGCAGCCGCAATCCGTACGAACTGACCGACGAGACGCCGGTGTACGTCATCTCGGTGGCGGCCCAGCTCTCGGGCCTGCACCCGCAGACGCTCCGGCAGTACGACCGCCTCGGTCTGGTCTCGCCCGACCGCACGGCGGGCCGGGGCCGGCGCTACTCGGCCCGTGACATCGAACTGCTCCGTACGGTGCAGGCGTTGTCGCAGGACGAGGGCATCAACCTGGCGGGCATCAAGCGCATCATCGAGCTGGAGAACCAGGTCGCCGCCCTCCAGCAGCGGGTCGCCGAGCTGTCGGCGGCCGTCGAGGGCGCCGCGTCGGCGATGCGTCAGCGCGAGGCGCAGGTGCACGCCTCCTACCGGCGGGACCTGGTGCCGTACACCGACGTGCAGCAGGCGAGCGCGCTGGTGGTGTGGCGCCCCAAGCGGCCCGGCGAGTAGTTCTCGGCACGACGCGTAGGCCCCCTCCCACGGGAGGGGGCCTACGTGTGTTGCGGGGCTACGGGATGAGTTCGCCGACGATGTCCCCGAGCGTCTCCCACCAGGGCGCGGCGCCGGTGCCGAACGCGGCGGCGAGGGCGGTGCCGACGGCCCGGTCCAGGGGCTCGGGCACGGTGCCCGGAGCCCAGTCCTCGTCGACGCGGCCGTCGCCGGAGGACTCCAGGGTGCCGAGCGGGCGTCCTTCCCGGATCAGCCGGCTGTCGATGTAACCGCACGGCACGAGCCGGTAGCGCACACCGCCGACATGGGCGTCGACCCGGTACGAGCGCCGCAGGAGCCGCCCTCGCGAGGGACGGATGCGGGCGGGCTCGCCGTCGACGGTGAGGGTGAGCAGGTCGCGCTTGCGGGTCCCGATGGGGATGTGCGGGTCGGGAGTGGTCCCCGGGGCCCGGACGAGCTCCACGGTCGGCATCCCGTGCGCGGAGACGCGCAGGGTTCCGGCCCGGTCGTCCAGGTCGATCTGTACGTACATGGTGGTCAGCGGTCCTGGTTCAGAATTCCGGACTGGGCGATGAGGTAGCCGAGTTGGGCCCGGCTGCCGCTGCCGAGGGCGGCGGCGAGCTTGGCGATGTGGGCGCGGCAGGTACGGACGTTCATGCCGAGCCGACGGGCGATGGCCTCGTCGACGTGGCCCTCGACGAGGAGCTTGGCGATGGAGCGCTGGATGCCGCTGATGCCGTCCTGGGTCTGCGCGTAGGGCACCTGCTCGCCGAAGGGGGTGGCTCGGGCCCAGGACTGTTCGAAGACGGTCGCGAGGTACTCGACCAGACCGGGATGGCGCAGTTCCAGGGCGACTTGGCGGTCCTGGCGGGCGGGTATCAGGGCCACCGAGCGGTCGATGATGATGAGCCGCTCGATGGACTCCTCCAGGGTCCGGACCTGGAGCCGGTCCATGCCGGCCTGTTCCAGGTAGACCTGCATGCCGTGGCTGTGGCGGGCCGTGTGCTGGTAGAGGGTGCGGACGCGGACCCCGCGGTCGAGGAGCGGCTGGATGCGGTGGAGCGCGGTGTTGAGGGTGTGTTCGCTGCGTCCGCCGCCGGGCTGGATGGTCAGCAGTTCCTGCGAGCACTCGGCGGTGGCGCGGCCGAGGACGGCGTCGATGCGGTTGATGCCTTCGAGGACGGTGATCGCGTGGGTCGTCGAGGGGTCCTGGGCGCTGATGGCCATGAACGGCTCGAAAACGCTGGAGAGTCCCAAGGCCAGGCTGCGGCGCTCCTGGATTTCCCGCTCCAGGGGGTGGACGAGCCGGGCCAGTGCCGCCGAGGGTGGGACCGGCCGCAGCCATGCGGGGTCGTCGGCGTCGGGGTGGAGAAGTGCCAGGTCCATGAGGCAGGGCGCGGCTTCTGCCTCGCTCCTGGTTATTCGCCCGGTACGCAACGCACTGGCGTACAAGTCCGATCCGGCTGCACAGAGATCGACATGACCGTGGGGATGTGTCGGTTCTGGTTCGTTCTGCGGCATTTGAACACCCCCCAGGATCCTGTATTTCAGGAACATGATGCATTGCCCTGGTGGTGGAAGCGCAAAGACTGAGCCATCGTCTTGTACGCGGGGGAGAGGAAACCATCAAGTGAGGTCGAAGCCGCTCATGTCCAGAAAACTGCTTCGCTCGGTACTTGCTTCCGTCTTCATAGGGGCGGCGGCAGTGGGAGCGCTGGCCACCAGCGACCCGGTATGGGACAGCGCTCCTGCCAGTGTCGTCGCCGCTCCCGGTGATCCGGTGTGGGATGTCGCCCCGGCCGGTGATCCTGTGTGGGACCTGTCTCCGGCGGGTGTGACCGACCCGGTGTGGGACGTCTCTCCGGCAGCCCAGGCCGATCCGGTGTGGGACTCCTCCCCGGCGGGCGCGGACGCATGACCGTGCCGCCGGACGACCGGGTCTTCCGGCGAGAGATGGCTTCGGCCTATCGATCCGGGTGGCATTTCATCGATCTCGTCACGGCCATCCCCCACCGTGGCGATTCGTTGATGGTCACCCTCTTCGGAGAACCGATCGTCGTCGCTCGTGAGCAGGACGAGGACGTTCGCGCCTACCGGTGTCTGCGCCGGCCCCGCGGAGCCCCGCAGCCCGTTCGCTGTGCCATCCGGTACGGCATGATTTTCGTCAATCTCGATCAGCGGGACCACCAGCTGCTCGAGCCCGAGACCATCACCGCCACCCCCCGCAGTGCCTGAGCGGTTCCCCCGTCGTTGTAGATCGCTCAGGTGCTTCCCCCACACAGCGGCGCCATCGCGGACCTGAAACGCGATGGCGCCGCTGTGCTGTCCGGGTACGGGAGCCCGTGCGGGAGCCGGGCCGGAAGCTCGTACGGAGGCAGGCGCTACGCCCGGCCCATGGCCCGCGTCAGCGCGATCTCGATGACCACGCGGTCCGGGTTCGGGGCCGGCGTGCGGCCGTAGCGCGCCGCGTAGCGGTCCACCGCGTCCGCGACGACGTCCTCATCCGTACGGATGCGCGCCACGCCCTCCAGCGTCGCCCAGCGCCCCTTGTCCACCTGGCAGACCGCGACCCGCGCGCCCTCGGGGCCCGCCGCCAGGACGTTGGCGACCTTGTGGCTGTGCTTGTTGGTGATCACCCGGGCGATGCCGTTCTCGCCGCCCTCGGGGTCGTACGTCACGCCCACCGCCACCACGTGGGGGGTGCCGTCCGCGCGCGGGGTCGTCAGGGTGCTCATGTGGTACTCGCGCCAGAAGCTGAGGTACGAGTCGTCCGGGTTCCGCGGGTCAGTCGCCATGCCCGGAACCTACCCGTGGGACGGGTATGGGCGACACCTTGAGCGGAATAGACTCAACTTTGTGTACGCTGGACGAGTCATAGACCGTGTACAGCGCACACCGAGGAGGAGAAAGCGCACGTGGACGCCGAACTGACCAACAGGAGCCGGGACGCGATCAACGCGGCCACCAGCCGCGCCGTGTCCGGGGGGCACCCCGATCTGACCCCCGCGCATCTGCTCCTCGCACTGCTCGCCGGTCAGGACAACGAGAACATCGTCGACCTGCTCGCGGCCGTCGATGCCGACCAGGCCGCGGTACGGTCCGGGGCGGAGCGGCTGCTCGCCGCCCAGCCCAGCGTGACCGGCTCCACGGTCGCGCCGCCGCAGCCCAACAGGGAGCTGCTCGCCGTCATCGCCGAGGCCGCCAAGGTGGCCGAGGAGCTCGGGGACGAGTACCTCTCCACCGAGCACCTGCTCATCGGCGTGGCCGCCAAGGGCGGACAGGCGGGCGAGGTCCTCGACGGGCAGCGGGCGAGCGCGAAGAGGCTGCTGGACGCGTTCGAGAAGGCAAGGGGAGGACGCCGGGTGACCACACCCGACCCGGAGGGTCAGTACAAGGCGCTGGAGAAGTTCGGCACGGACTTCACGGCCGCCGCGCGGGAGGGGAAGCTGGACCCCGTCATCGGGCGCGACCAGGAGATCCGGCGCGTCGTCCAGGTGCTCTCCCGCCGCACCAAGAACAACCCGGTCCTCATCGGCGAGCCCGGCGTCGGCAAGACCGCCGTCGTGGAGGGCCTGGCCCAGCGGATCGTGAAGGGTGACGTCCCCGAGTCGCTCCGCGACAAGCGCCTGGTCTCGCTCGACCTCGGCGCGATGGTCGCCGGCGCCAAGTACCGCGGCGAGTTCGAGGAGCGTCTGAAGACCGTCCTGTCCGAGATCAAGGCCAGCGACGGCCAGATCATCACCTTCATCGACGAGCTGCACACCGTCGTCGGCGCGGGTGCCGGCGGCGACTCCGCCATGGACGCGGGCAACATGCTCAAGCCGATGCTGGCCCGCGGCGAGCTGCGGATGGTCGGTGCGACGACCCTCGACGAGTACCGCGAGCGGATCGAGAAGGACCCCGCCCTGGAGCGCCGCTTCCAGCAGGTCCTGGTCGCCGAGCCGAGCGTCGAGGACACCATCGCGATCCTGCGCGGACTCAAGGGCCGGTACGAGGCCCACCACAAGGTCCAGATCGCCGACTCCGCGCTCGTGGCCGCCGCCTCCCTCTCCGACCGGTACATCACCTCACGCTTCCTCCCCGACAAGGCCATCGACCTCGTCGACGAGGCCGCCTCCCGGCTCCGGATGGAGATCGACTCCTCGCCGCTCGAGATCGACGAGCTGCAGCGCTCGGTGGACCGGCTGCGCATGGAGGAGCTGGCGCTCAAGAGCGAGTCCGACGACGCCAGCAAGCAGCGCCTGGAGAAGCTCCGGCGCGACCTCGCCGACCGTGAGGAGGAGCTGCGCGGCCTGACCGCCCGCTGGGAGAAGGAGAAGCAGTCCCTCAACCGCGTCGGCGAGCTCAAGGAACGCCTCGACGAGCTCCGCGGCCGCGCGGAGCGGGCCCAGCGCGACGGTGACTTCGACACCGCCTCCCAGCTGCTCTACGGCGAGATCCCGACGCTCGAACGCGAGCTGGAGGAGGCGTCCGAGGCCGAGCAGGAGGTCTCGAAGGACACGATGGTCAAGGAGGAGGTCGGCCCCGACGACATCGCGGACGTGGTCGGCGCCTGGACCGGCATCCCCGCCGGCCGCCTCCTGGAGGGCGAGACGCAGAAGCTGCTGCGCATGGAGGACGAGCTGGGCCGACGGCTCATCGGCCAGACCGAGGCCGTACGGGCCGTCTCCGACGCCGTCCGCCGTACGCGCGCGGGGATCGCCGACCCCGACCGTCCCACGGGCTCCTTCCTCTTCCTCGGCCCGACCGGTGTGGGCAAGACCGAGCTGGCGAAGGCGCTCGCGGACTTCCTCTTCGACGACGAGCGGGCCATGGTCCGCATCGACATGTCGGAGTACGGCGAGAAGCACTCCGTCGCCCGGCTCGTCGGCGCGCCTCCCGGCTACGTCGGCTACGAGGAGGGCGGCCAGCTCACGGAGGCGGTGCGCCGCCGCCCGTACAGCGTGGTGCTGCTCGACGAGGTGGAGAAGGCGCACCCGGAGGTCTTCGACATCCTGCTCCAGGTGCTCGACGACGGCCGCCTCACCGACGGCCAGGGCCGCACGGTCGACTTCCGCAACACCATCCTGATCCTGACGTCCAATCTGGGCAGTCAGTACCTGGTCGAGCCTCTGTCCTCCGAGGAGGAGAAGAAGCGGCGGGTCCTGGAGGTCGTGAGGGCCTCCTTCAAGCCGGAGTTCCTCAACCGGCTCGACGACCTGGTCGTCTTCTCCGCCCTCGACAAGGCCGAGCTCGGGCGGATCGCGCAGCTCCAGATCGACCGGCTCGCCAAGCGCCTCGCCGAGCGCCGGATGACGCTGGAGGTCACCCCGGAGGCGCTTGCCTGGCTGGCCGAGGAGGGCAACGACCCGGCGTACGGCGCCCGGCCGCTGCGCCGCCTCATCCAGACGGCGATCGGCGACCGCCTGGCGAAGGAGATCCTCGCCGGCGAGGTCCGCGACGGCGACACGGTCCGCGTGGACCGCTTCGAGGACGGGCTGATCGTGGGCGCGGCGCAGTAGCGCGTCCGCTCAGACCGTGAACGGCATGACGAGTACGAGGGCGGTGTCCCCGTCCTCGTACGTCACCGTCACGTTCACGACCACCGGTCCCCCGGGCTCCGGCGTCGGCTCCCGCACGTCCACGCACAGGTCCGTATGGCAGTACGGGCGGACCTCGCCACCCGGATAGGTGCCGGCCACCCACCCCGCGGCCTCGCCGCGCGGCATCCGGAATTTCGCGCTGACCCGGGTGTCCAGCCAGTTGCTGACCGTGCACCGCGGGTCCCGCGCGCTCTTCGGCATGGTCGCCTGGGCCCACTCCATCGCCTCGCCGCAGTCCATCGGCTTCGGCTCGCCGGCCTCGCTGAAGGACATGCCGGCCCACACCAGAAGGGCGATCGGGCCGCCGCAGAGGAAGGACACCAGCACCGTCACCCAGAACCAGGTGCGCGGACGCGGTTTCACCGGCTTCGCAAACTGCTCTTTGTCCCCCATGGGAACCAGATCTTGTCAGCCCGCAGCGGATCGCGGCAGGCGGGGCTTGCGCCATACCGCCCGGCATGGGGGAGGATGGCGGCAACCGTACGAAGGGATATTCACGGTGAGCATCGACCCGTCCTCGATTCCGAATTTCGGGGGCCAGCCCCAGCCTCAGGCAGCAGGACCGGCGGGCCCCGTCGTCCCCGACCAGGACCTGGTCAAGCAGCTCCTGGACCAGATGGAGCTGAAGTACGTCGTCGACGACGAGGGTGACCTCGCGGCGCCGTGGGAGGAGTTCCGGACGTACTTCATGTTCCGCGGCGAGGAGGACCAGCGTGTCTTCTCGGTGCGGACGTTCTACGACCGCCCGCACTCCGCCGACGACCGCGCCAAGGTTCTCGACGCGATCGACGACTGGAACCGCCGCACCCTGTGGCCCAAGGTGTACACGCACCTGCACGAGGAGGAGGACGGCTCCGCCACCCTCCGTCTCATCGGTGAGGCCCAGATGCTGATCGGCACCGGCGTGGCGCTGGAGCACTTCGTGTCCTCCACCGTCAGCTGGGTGCGCGCCTCCATCGAGTTCGACAAGTGGCTCGTGGAGCAGTTCGGCCTGGAGTCCCCCGAGGACAAGGAGACCGAGGGCGAGTAGCCCTCGGTTCCTCACAGGGCCGTGTGCGCCGTCGTCGGCGCGTACACCCCGTAACCGAGCGAGAGCCCGGCCAGGGCCGTGATCACCACGATCGCGGCCCTCGGCCGGGCTTTCGTCATGCGTGGGCCGGGGCGGCGGGAACGGGTCCTGGCCTGTCGCCCGGGCCGGGCGGCGGGTTCGGCGCCATCCGCCTTCGCCATGGCGCCCCCGCTGCGCCATACTTCCCCCACGCCACGTGACCACGTGTGCGGGGAGGGCGGACGACAGTGAGCGGCACGGAAGGCCAGGAGTCCCGACTTCTCGCCGAGCGCCTGGAGTACCTCTTCGAGAACGTCCAGCCGCTGGGCCGGCGCCACACGCTGCAGGAGGTCGTGGACGGCATCAAGAACGCCGACGACCCCGAAGGGACCTCCCTGAGCGTCGGCCGGCTCTCGATGCTCATGAACGGCAAGGCCAGCAACCCGACCATCGGGACGCTGCGGGCCATCGCCGTCTTCTTCGGCGTCCCCGTCGCCTACTTCGTCGACGACGACGTAGCCGAGCAGACGGTCGCGCAACTGGCGCTGCTGGGCGCCATGCGGCGCAACGACGTCCGCGCCGTGGCCATGCGGGCGGCGGCCGTCGCCACCTCGTCCGCGCAGGGAATCGACCTCGTACGGAGCCTGGTCGAGCAGGCCGCGCAAACAGCCCGTACGGCCCGTTCGGAAGCCGGCGAACCGGAGTCGCGTTCCGCTTGATCCGCCCTCGTGAACCGCCCTTCCCGGCTGCCTATACTGCGCTCGGGCGGGGGCCCTAGGGGGAGGGGGCGCGATGCGCCACGACGTGTGGTCGGACTTCAGCGGACGCTGTGCGCGGATCCTGAGCAGTCTGCGAACGGGGCGCCCGCAGACCGTCGAGGAACTGTGCAGGACCATCTCCGAGCAGCGCGGCCGTGGTCTGACGCTCTCGCCGCTGCCCGCCGGCGCGGGTGAATCGGGAGGTGTGTGCGGGCTGTTGGTCAGCCTCGGGGACGCGGACCACATCTTCTACGAGTCGTCCACGAACAGGCTCCACCAGAGGCACATCATCCTTCATGAGATCGCCCATCTGCTCCTCGACCACGGGAGCACGGCCGGCGAGGGCGCGGCCTCGGGCCTCGAACGTCTCTTCCCCGGGCTCGACCCCGCCATGGTCCGCCGACTGCTCGCCCGCGGACGGACCGACTACTCCCAGGTGCAGGAGCGCGAGGCGGAGCTGCTCGCCACCCTGATCCACCGCCGGACCACGGGTCCGGTGGCCGACGGAGCCGGCACGGCGCTGTCCGAGCTGCAGCGCATCCTCGCGCCCGACACGCGCCGATGACCGCGATACGCCCCTTCGATCTGGTCCTGCTCGGCCCGCTGTGGATCGCGACCGTGTACTCCGCGCGGCGGGCGCTCACCAGGGACCGCCGGTCCGGGCTGCTCAGCGGCATGATCGCGCTCATCACCCTCTCCATCACCCTCGGCACGCCCGCCATCCGCAGAGCGCTGGAGGCGGCGACCGGTGCGGAGGGCGTCACCAACCTCCTGATCCACCTGCTCTCGCTCGCGGCCGCGACCTGTCTGATGGCGTTCATCCGCGGGCTCACCCGCGGGGCGGCCACCGGGGCCGCCCCGGAAGCGGGTGCCGCGCCGCGGAGAGGCCGGTGGCGAGCGCTCGCCCTCCCGGTGGCGGTGGCCGCCCTGTCCTGCGCCTTCTTCCTGAGCCCCCGCCCGGACCCCGAGGCGCATCTGCTGACGCAGACGCCCACGGCACCGGTCTACGCGTACTGGAGCGTCTATCTGCTCTACCTGGGCTGGGGCATGGCCGAGGCGGGACTGATGTGCCATCGGTACCGGCACCAGGCCCCGCCGGGCGCGCTGCGGACCTCGCTCCGGCTCCTGCACGCGGCCAGCGTGGTGGGCCTCGCCTACGCGGCGCACCGCGCGGTCTTCCTGGCCGTCGGCCGACGGGACTCGTGGCTGTTCCGCGACGACGTCGTGATCGCGACCACGCAGCTCCTGCTGGCCCCCACGCTGCTCCTGATCGTCGCCGGAATCGCCTGGCCGGGGCTGGTCGATCTCGCACGCGGCCGGCGGCGCCGTCGCCGCCTGCGCCGCGTCCGCCCGCTGTGGGAGGCGATCGGGGATGCCGTACCGGAGGTCGTCCTGCCGCTGCCGCCCGAGCTGTCGAGCGCGCCCGATGTGCTGCTGTACCGGCGGATCATCGAGATCAGCGACGGGTCGCTCGTCCTCGCCCCCTACTGCGGCGAGGGGGCCCGGGCCGAGGCGGGCCGCCTGCTGGCCTCCGCCGGGCTGACGGGCGTACGACTGGAGGCGGCGGTGGAGGCGGCCTGTCTCCGGTGCGCGATCGCCCGCAGATGCTGCGGTGCCGACGCCACGGCGGTGCCGGAGTACGTGCCCCAGCCGTCCGGGCCCGCCGGTCCCGGACCCGACCCGGACGACTGGGAGGCGCTGGGGGCCCGGCTGGAGCTGGTGGCCCGGTGCTACGCGGACCCCGTGGTGCTCCGCGTCGCCGCCACGCTCCGGCACGGTCCGCTCAGAGCCGCTTGAGCCGCGAGACCGCCTCCTCGAGGACGTCGAGCCTCTTGCAGAACGCGAAGCGCACGAACGGTGCGCCCTGGTCCTGGTGGTCGTAGAAGACCGCGTTGGGGATGGCGACCACGCCCGCCCGTTCCGGCAGGGCTCGGCAGAAGGCGAAGCCGTCGGACTCGCCGAGGGGGCGGATGTCGGTGGTGACGAAGTACGTGCCGGCCGGGCGGTAGACCTCGAAGCCCGCCTGGGCGAGGCCGTCGCTCAGCAGGTCGCGCTTGGCCTGCAGATCGGCGCGCAGGTCGTCGAAGTACGTGTCGGGCAGGCGCAGCGCCTCGGCGATCGCGTACTGGAACGGGCCGGAGGAGACATAGGTCAGGAACTGCTTCGCGGAGCGCACGGCGTTGGTCAGTGCGGGGGGAGCGGTGATCCAGCCGACCTTCCAGCCCGTGAAGGAGTAGGTCTTGCCGGCCGAGCTGATGGTGACCGTGCGCTCGCGCATCCCCGGCAGGCTCGCGATCGGCACGTGCTCGGCGTCGTCGAAGACCAGGTGCTCGTACACCTCGTCGGTGACGACGAGCAGATCGCGTGCGACGGCGAGCTCCGCGACGGCGGTGAGTTCTCCGCGGGTCAGGACGGTGCCGGTGGGGTTGTGCGGGGTGTTGAGGAGGATGAGCCGCGTCCGGTCGGTGACGGCGTTCCGTAGCTCGTCCAGGTCGAGGTGGTACGCGCCCTCCTGCGGGCGGAGCGTGACCGGTACGCGCGTGGCACCCGCCATGGCGATGCAGGCGGCGTACGAGTCGTAGTACGGCTCCAGGGCGATCACCTCGTCGCCCGGTTCGAGGAGGGCGAGGAGGGAGGCGGCGATCGCCTCCGTCGCGCCGGCGGTGACCAGGACCTCCGTGTCGGGGTCGTAGGCCAGGCCGTACCGCTTCAGCTGGTGCTCGGAGACGGCCGTGCGCAGTTCGGGGACGCCGGGCCCCGGCGGGTACTGGTTGCCGCGTCCGTCGCGCAGGGCCCGGACCGCCGCCTCCCGGATCTGCTCCGGGCCGTCGGTGTCGGGGAAGCCCTGCCCGAGGTTGATCGCCCCCGTCCGGACGGCCAGCGCGGACATCTCGGCGAAGATCGTCGTCCCGAACTCGGCGAGCCGGCGGTTGAGCAGCGGTCGTGTCATGCCCGCCATCCTGCGGTGAAGCTCTGGACTTCCTCAAGTGCGCTTTGGGCCGGAGCGGTGGGGGGCATCCCCCTGTCACACAAGACCTACGGGGGTGTCACACATGGAAGCTCTGATCATCGCAGTCATCATCCTGATCGTGGTGGTGGGCATCGCGTCGTCCGTCAAGGGCTCGCGACGCGGGGGCGGGCGGCGCGGCGGCGGCTGGTCGGACGGCGGCGGTTCGTCCTGCGGCGGCGGCTCGTCCTGCGGGGGAGGCTCGTCCTGCGGGGGCGGTGGCGGCGGGGGCGACTGACACGGGGCAGTCGACTCCGCGATCACCCAGGTGCCCGGCCGGTCCAACATCCGCCGGGCACCTCTGCGTTGGAGCCGGAATCGAGTCTGATTGAACAAGTGAACTGTTGGGTCCCCGAAGGGGATGGAAACCGCTGCAAGTTGGGTAAAAACGCTGCGAGTCGCTCGACGTCCATGATTCTCTCGCTGTTGCAAAGAGACAGCCCTCGGGACCGTGTGTGGACCCGAGCCGACGATCCCCCACTCTCGTCGAACCCTTTCCCGGGGGCCCCCGGCCCACCCGTCAAACCGTGTTTGCGGAGCCGACCCATGCTCACGACCCTGAAGACCTCCTACACCGACACCCGCGCGGCCGATCTGGCCTGGGCACTCGGGCGCGAGCCGCTGCCCGCCCTCGCCGTGCTCGACCTCGAACTGACGGGCGCCAAGCTGCAATTGCGGCTTCTCGGCGCCTCCCATCAGGTGCTTCTGGAGGAAAAGGAGCACAGTTGCTCGGAGACCGTCGCCTGCATGCCCGGCAGCAGCACGCCGCTGCCGCTGGGCGTCTCCAAGCGCTTCGGCGCGTGGGAGTACGAATTCGCGGCGCGTGTCGAAACGTTGTCCCACGGCTCGTTCGCGGGCCGCGCGCAGGAGTTGCTCGCGCTCGTCGCCGACCATCCCAACGGCCTCGCGGGGACGTTCCCCGGCTCCCCGCACGCCTTCACGGCGATGCTGGCGCAGCGCCACGAGGGCCAGGTGCGATGGCGCACCTGGCATGCGTACCCGCAGGAAGGGCAGTTGGTCGTCACCAGGACGCGGATCGGCGTTCGTATGCCCGCAACGCTGTGACACGACGCCCCGGAGCCTCAGATGCACTCGTGTGGGTGACAAGCGGCGACAGTTGTGTGACGTAGCGTTACGAACATGATCGATCCGCCCGTGACCCTGCCACCCAAGAGGGTGACGCGGGCGCCCGAGCGACCGAGCGCGGTGCGGTATCCGGTCCTCGTCGTGGTCTTCGTCTGTGCCGCATGCGGACTCGTCTACGAGCTGGAACTGGTCGCGCTCGCCTCGTACTTGATCGGCGACTCGGTCACCCAGGCGTCCGTCGTGCTGTCGTTGATGGTCTTCGCGATGGGTGTCGGCTCGCTGCTCGCCAAGCGGCTGCGCTGCCGCGCCGCCGTCGGCTTCGGCCTGGTCGAGGGCGGACTCGCCCTGATCGGCGGCTGTTCGGCCCTCGTGTTGTACGCCGCGTTCGCGTGGATCGGCGAGGCCCGGTACGTCCTCGTGGGGTTCTCCCTCGCCATCGGGGTGCTCATCGGGGCGGAGATTCCGCTCCTGATGTCGCTGATCCAGAAGGCGGAGTCGGCGCGCGCCGCCGGCGCGCGGGAGAGGGAGGGCGCCCGCGACCCCGCCGGGACCGTGGCCGACCTGTTCGCCGCCGACTATGTCGGCGCGCTCGTCGGCGGACTCGCCTTCCCGTTCCTGCTGCTGCCCTGGCTCGGACAGCTCACGGGCGCGCTCGTGACCGGCGCCGTGAACGCGGTGGCGGGCGGCGGCCTGGTGCTCTGGCTGTTCCGGCGCGACCTGACGCCCCGGTCCCGGGCGCTGCTGATCGCCGCGAACGTGACGGTGCTCGCCGTCCTCGCCACCGCGACCGTCCTCGTCGACGACTTCGAACGGGCGGCGCGCCGCGCGGTGTACGGCGACAGCGTGCGGGTCGCCGTCCACACCGATCTCCAGGAGGTGGTGGTGACGGGCGAGCCCGGCGGACCGCCGGACCTCTTCGTGGACGGGCGGCTGCGGGTCGGCGGTCAGGACGAGTACCGCTACCACGAATCGCTGGTGCACCCCGCGATGAACGGGCCTCACGCGCGCGTGCTGATCATCGGCGGCGGCGACGGGCTCGCCGCCCGCGAGGTGCTGCGCTACCCCGGCGTCCGCTCCGTCACCGTCGTCGAGCTCGACCCCGGAGTCGTACGACTCGCCCGGACCAATCCCGAGCTGGCCGCCCTCAACGGCCATGCCTACCGCGACCCGCGCGTGCGGGTGGCGTTCGCGGACGGCTTCCGCTGGCTGCGCGAAGCGGAGGAGGGCGGGCGGTACGACGTGGTGATCTCGGACCTGCCCGATCCCGGGATCTCCGCCAGCACCAAGCTGTACTCGCAGGAGTTCTACGGGTTGGCCTCCCGCGTCCTCGCCGACGGCGGGCGGCTCGTCGTCCACGTCGGCTCGGTCTCGGCCCGCCCCCGCACCTTCTGGACGGTCGATTCCACTCTGCGCGCGGCGGGCTATGCGACCCGGCCCTACAGCGCGCGGGGCCGGGGCGCGCGGGTCGCCGCGGGACCCGACCGGGCCGAGCGGATGGACCGTTTCCCCGAGGTGAGCACCGGGACCGGGGACTGGGGATACCTCCTGGCCGTCGCCGACACCTACCCGCCCGACCTGGCCCTCGCCCCCGACGCTCCCCGGCTGCGGTCCCTGACGGTGGACGACCTCGCGGCCGGGGCACGGGCCGCGGAGGCCACCCGCGACCCGCGCGGAGCCGGACCGCCGGCCTCGACGCTGGTGCACCCGCGCTACGGCGGTTGAGCGTCGCGGGAAGCGCTCCCCGGACAAACAGGCGACGCCGACGCCCGGTCTGAGTAGGCTCGGCTTCCATGGAGCATGAGGTGTTCGTTCCGGTACCGACCGACGTCCTGCGCGAGACGCTCACGGACCCTGCCCGGGTGGCGCGCTGCGTCCCCGGTCTCCAGCAGGACGCCGACGCGGAGGCTGGCCCGCTGTCGGGCCGGCTGAGAATCCGCGCCGGCGGCAACACGATCACCTACCGCGGCGCGCTTCGCATGACCGAACGGGACGGGGTCATCGCCGTCGAGGGCAAGGGCACCGAGGTCCGGGGCAAGGGCTCGGTGACGTTCTCCCTGGCGATCGCGCTCACTCCGGTGGCCGACGGGACGACGCTCGCCTTCACCGGTGCAGCCCAGCAGACCGGGCGCCTCGCGGACCTCTCCGAGGAGGCGCGGGAGTCGGCGGCCCAGCGGCTGATCGAGAAGTTCGTCGCGGGCCTGGCCGCCGTCGCGGAGCCCGCCACGGACCTCGCCGTCGACGAGGCGGAGGACGAGGACGAGGACGAGGACGACAGTGACAGCGACGGCGTCGACGACGGCGTCGAGGAGCCCCACCGCCCGACCGTCTTCGACACACCGGTCCCGCCGCCGTCCCTCGACCCCCTCGCGGGCGGGGAGTTCGAGGACACGCCGATCGAGTACCCCGCCGAGCCGCCCGCCGCCGAGGCCGCGCACGCCCGGCGCACCATGATCGGGCGGTCCGCCGAGGAGGTCGACCACGCCCCGCCGCGCGGGCGGTACGCGCCCGTCCCGGCGCCCGAGTCGACCACCGCGGGCGCCACCCTGCGCTGGATCGCCCCCGCGGCCGCGCTCGCGCTCGCCTCCGCGGTCGTCGTCGGCCGGGCCCTGCGCCGCCGACGCTGATCCCCGTCTACTGTCGGAGCCGTGAGCGAGCTGACACGACTGACGGCGGGCGACGCCGAGTTGACCATCAACCCCGACAACGGCTGCCGGATCGAGAGCCTGCGGATCGCGGGAACGGAGCTGCTGCGCCAGGGCGAGCGGTATGGGTGCTTCCCGATGGTGCCGTGGTGCGGGCGGATCGAGAACGGGCGGTTCCGCGACGGCGCCGAGACGCACCAGATGCCCCTCAACTCCCCGCCGCACGCGATGCACGGCACCGGCCGCGACGCCGTGTGGAAGGCCGCCAGGACGGCGGACGGGGACGGCCGCACGGCCGCGTTCACCTATGAACTCGGGGACCCCTGGCCGTACGCCGGACGGGTCACGCAGCTCTTCGAGCTGACCGAGGACGGACTCACGCTCACCCTGGGCGTCGAGACCCACGCCGACTCCTTCCCCGCCCAGGCCGGCTGGCACCCGTGGTTCAACCGCAGGCTCGGGGAGGACGGCAGGGACGTCCGCATCGACTTCACCGCCGACTGGCAGGAGGAGCGCGGCGCCGACCATCTCCCCACCGGGCGCCGGATCGGCCCCACCCCGGGCCCCTGGGACGACTGCTTCGGTATGCCCGGCGGCGTGGACGTCACCCTCACCTGGCCGGAGTGGCTGGAACTCAAGGTGACCAGCCGCGCGGAGTGGGTGGTGATCTACGACCAGCAGGAGGCGGCGGTCTGCGTGGAGCCGCAGTCCGGCCCGCCGAACGGGCTCAACACCCACGCGCGGTACGTGACCCCGATCGAGCCCCTGGAGATCGCGGCCACGTGGGCCTGGCGGCGGTTGTAAGGCCAGGCGCATTGCGGGTGTCTGGTGGATCAGGCCGGATCAGCGTGCGTGCCGGACGTCGGGAGCCCGGCGTGATCCACAAGGCACCCCCTAAGCTCGTGGGCATGACTGACGTACGCGCTGACCTGCTCCAGCAGATCAAGGACAAGGCCGTGGTGCACGGCAAGGTGACCCTCTCGTCGGGTCTTGAGGCCGACTACTACGTCGATCTGCGCCGGATCACGCTGGACGGCGCCGCCTCCCCGCTGGTCGGTCAGGTCATGCTCGATCTGACCGCCGACCTCGAGTTCGACGCCGTGGGCGGTCTGACGCTCGGCGCCGACCCGGTCGCGACCGCGATGCTGCATGCCTCCGCCGCCCAGGGGAAGCGCCTGGACGCCTTCGTCGTCCGTAAGGCCGCCAAGGCGCACGGGATGCAGCGCCAGGTCGAGGGCCCGGACATCAAGGGCCGCCGGGTCCTGATCGTCGAGGACACCTCCACCACCGGTGGCTCCCCGCTCACCGCCGTCGAGGCGGCGCGGGCGGCCGGTGCCGAGGTCGTCGCGGTCGCCACGATCGTGGACCGGGCGACCGGCGCGGGCGAGAAGATCAGCACCACGGCGGGCGTGCCGTACCTGTACGCCTTCGCGCTGGACGAGCTGGGCCTGGCCTAGCAGCCCGGCCGACGCCAGGGACGGTCCCGGCCTGACCGACGCGAAGTCGTGACTTAGGTCCCGGGGCCGCCGACGGTGCGGGCCTGACCTGCGGCTTTGATGAGGGGCGGAGTGTTTCACGTGAAACGCTCCGCCCCTTCGTCCTGGCGTCCGCAGGAGAGTCTGGAAAGATGGGCCCCGACGATGACGTCGCCCCAGGTCAGGGACAAGCAACGCACCCCACCGCACATCACAAGGAGCGGACGAATGCCCATCGCAACCCCCGAGGTCTACAACGAGATGCTCGACCGGGCGAAGGCAGGCAAGTTCGCCTACCCGGCCATCAATGTGACCTCGTCCCAGACCCTGCACGCTGCGCTGCGCGGCTTCGCGGAGGCCGAGAGCGACGGCATCATCCAGATTTCGACCGGTGGCGCCGAGTTCCTGGGCGGCCAGTACAACAAGGACATGGTCACGGGCGCGGTCGCCCTGGCCGAGTACGCGCACATCGTCGCCGCCAAGTACGACATCACGGTCGCGCTGCACACCGACCACTGCCCGAAGGACAAGCTGGACGGCTACGTCCGCCCGCTGCTCGACATCTCCGCCGAGCGCGTCCAGGCCGGTCGCAACCCGCTGTTCCAGTCGCACATGTGGGACGGCTCCGCCGAGACCCTCGCCGACAACCTGGCCATCGGCCAGGAGCTGCTCGCCAAGGCCGCCGCCGCCAAGATCATCCTTGAGGTCGAGATCACCCCGACCGGTGGCGAGGAGGACGGCGTCAGCCACGAGATCAACGACGAGCTGTACACCACCGTCGACGACGCGATCCGCACCGCCGAGGCCCTGGGCCTGGGCGAGAAGGGCCGCTACCTGCTGGCCGCCTCCTTCGGCAACGTGCACGGCGTCTACAAGCCGGGCAACGTCGTCCTGCGCCCCGAGCTCCTCAAGGACCTCCAGGCCGGTGTCGCCGAGAAGTACGGCAAGGCCAACCCGTTCGACTTCGTCTTCCACGGCGGCTCGGGCTCGACGGCCGAGGAGATCGCCACCGCGCTGGAGAACGGCGTCGTGAAGATGAACCTCGACACCGACACCCAGTACGCCTTCACCCGCCCGGTCGTGGACCACATGTTCCGCAACTACGACGGTGTCCTGAAGGTCGACGGCGAGGTCGGCAAGAAGTCCACCTACGACCCGCGCACCTGGGGCAAGCTGGCCGAGGCCGGCATGGCCGCGCGCGTCACCGAGGCGTGTGCCGCGCTGCGCTCGACCGGCACGAAGCTGAAGTAAGGCTCTGTTCGACGGGCCCGGTACGACCCCCTCGGTGGTGCCGGGCCCTCGGCATGTCCGGAGGTACCTGAGTTGACGACGCACACCCACGACTTCGACCGTGAGATCGACCGGCGCGGCACCTGGTCGGTGCAGTGGGACGGGATAGCGGACCGCTTCGCGGTGTCCGACCTGCTCCCGTTCACCATCTCCGACATGGACTTCGCCTCCCCGCCGGAGGTGCTGAGCGCCCTGAAGGAGCGGGTCGAGCACGGGGTGTTCGGCTACACGGACTGGCGGCTCGGCGAGTTCCGGGAGGCGATCCGCCACTGGTACGCGACCCGCTACGACACCGCGCTCGACGTCGAGGCGCTGGTCTACGCGCCGTCCGTGCTGAACCAGCTCTCACAGCTGCTCCGGATGTGGACCGAGCCCGGCGACGGGGTGGTCGTGCACACCCCGACGTACGACGGCTTCCGCAAGGCCGTCACCGGACTGGGGCGTGAGCTGCGCGGCGTACCGGTCGGGGACATGGAGGCGCTGGAGGCGGAGCTGGCGCGGCCGGACGCCGGGATGCTGCTGCTCTGCTCGCCGCACAACCCGACCGGCCGGGTCTGGCGGGAGGACGAGCTGGCGGAGTTCGCCCGCCTCGCCGAGCGGCACGGCGTCGCTCTCGTCAGCGACGAGATCCACGCGGACCTGGTGGCGGACGGCCACCGCCATCTGCCCTTCAGCCGTGTCGCCGAGGCCGTGAGCCTCCGGCGCTGGGCCCTGATCACCTCGGGCACCAAGGCCTTCAACTTCCCCGCGCTCTCGGGCTCGTACGGGATCATCGGCGACCCCGAGGAGCGCGCGACGTTCATCCGCCGCATGGAGACCGGCGAGGGCCTCGCCTCCCCGGCCGTGCTCTCGCTGACCGCCCACATCGCCGCGTACACCCAGGGCGGTCCCTGGCTGGACGAGCTGCGGGCGTACGTGGCCGGAACCATGCGACTCCTGGAGGAGCGGCTCACGGACGGGCTGCCGGGCGTGACCTGGACACCTCCGCCGGCGGGCTACCTGGCCTGGATCGACCTGCGCCCGCTCGGCATCGACGAGACCGCGCTCCAGCGCGAGCTGGTGGAGACCGAGAAGGTCGCGATCATGCCGGGCGGTGTCTACGGCGCCCCCGGGTTCGTCCGGCTCAACATCGGCTGCCCGCGTAAGAAGGCCGAGCGGGGAGTGGATGCGCTGGTGAGGGCCGCGAGCAGGCTGCGGACGGGGTGAGGCGGCCGACGGGGATACCGGGAGGCGGGCTGTCGGTGGCGTGATCTAGTCTTCGCTCACCGTGCCCCGATCCGGGGCCGGAGACCAAGTCTTTGGGGGGTCTCTCTCATCGTGCGCAAGCGCACCCTCTCGGCCGCGACGTCGCTCGCGGTCCTCTTCAGCTCCGCGGCCCTCGTCGCGGGAACGGCCGGCCACGCGGCCGCCGACAGCAACAAGGTTCTGCCCGTGTCGTCCGTGGGCGACATGGTGGTGGACGGCGTCCACCAGCGGGTCTTCATCAGTGACCCGTACCTCGGCAAGGTCGTCGCCACCGACTACGCCGGCACGGTCCTGGCCACGGCAACCGGCCTGCCGGGCGTCACCGGTCTCGCGCTCTCCGGGGACGCGGGCAGCCTGTACGCCGCGGTTCCCGGCGCCGACGTCGTCGTCTCCCTGGAGACGCAGACCGTCACCGAGACCGCCCGGTACGCGACGGGCGAGGGCACCGACCCGCAGCACGTCGCCCTCGCGGGCGGCAAGATCTGGTTCGGCTACGGCAACGGCGACCACGGCGACATCGGCTCGATCGACGTCTCCGGCGCCGAGCCCGTGGTGACCCTCGCGCAGGACGCCGAGACGAACTACTCGGGTGCCCCGAGGCTCGTCACCTCGCCGACCAACCCGAACGGCATCGCCGCCGCGTCGTCCTACCACCACCGGTTCACGGTGGGCGTGTACGACGTGACCGCCGGCACGGCGAGCCGCACCGCGCGGACCGCCGACAGCGTGAGCAATCGCAGCATGATCAACGATCTCGCGTACACCCCGGACGGCAGCCGTCTCATCACGGCCGGTGCCGGAAACCAGCACTTCGTGTGGCAGACCGCCGACCTCGCCGAGGTCGGCGGCTACGCCAGCGACTACCACGGCTCGGCCGTGGCCGTCGCACCCGACGGCACCGTCGCCGCGGGCTCGGACTCGTCGTACGGCAATGACGTCTTCGTCTACCGGCCGGGCGAGACCACCTCCGTGCGGCAGTACGACTTCCCCTCCACGGGCACCTCCAGCGGCGGGGATTCCCTCGCCAACGGCGGTCTCGCCTGGGAGCCGGGCGGCAGCCGCCTCTTCGCGGTCACCACCTCGTACGGGGCGAGCCCTCGCCTTCACGTCCTGGACACGCCGACCATGTCCGCGCCGGTCGTGACGGTCAAGGTCCCCGCGACCTCGCCCGTCCTCAAGCCGCTCACCGTCACCGGTACGGTCACGGCCTCCGTGCCCCTCCCGGCCGGTACGCCGCTCACCGTCACCCGGTACGACGTCGACGCCCCGCAGGGCAAGGCGCTCGGGACCAAGACGCTCGGTGCGAACGGGGCCTTCTCGTTCACCGACACCCCGACCGCCGGCGGCGGCGTGACCTACAAGGTCGAGTACGCCGGGGACGCCGCGCACAACGGCGCCTCCTCGACCGCCAAGGTCGAGGTCTCGCGGAACAAGAGCGCGCTGACGCTGGACCGCAACGGGCTCAACGTCAACTTCAACACCCCCGTCTGGTACACGGCCACGCTCGGCCCGACGTACAAGAACCGTGAGGTGGAGATCTGGGCCGACCCGATCGGCCCGGAGCCCAAGAAGCTGCTCCGGCGCGGCGCGGTCAACTCGGAGGGCAAGCTCGCGGCGCAGCTCAAGATGACCCGCGACACCTGGGTGTCCGTGAACTTCGCCGGTGACTCCCGCTCCGCTCCGGCCGAAGCCCGTTCGGCCGTCTACACGCGGGCGGGTCTGACGACCACGCTGTCGCGCCACTACAAGTGGACGACGATCGGCGGAGTCTCGTACCAGACCTACCACCAGACGACCGATCCGATGATCGCCGCCTGGCACAACTCCTTCCCGGGTCGCAGCACTCGGCTGGACCTCCAGATCTGGTACGGGGGTGCGTGGCAGCACGTCGCCGCGGACTACTTCCAGCTGAACGCCAACGGCATGGCGTACGTGACCGTGGACGGCGACGGGGCGGCCGGGTACCGCTTCCGTGTCCGCTCGGCGTACATCGACGGTTCCTCCGGCGACAACGTGAACACGACGATCTACGGTTCCTGGAAGTACTTCAACTTCACCCGCTGAGGCACATCCGCACCGACATGGGCCCCGTTCGCCGTTCCGGCGGGCGGGGCTCCGTGGTTCGCGGGACCATGCAGGCATGGACATCCGGTTGAGCTCCGGCACGGGGCGGTGGATCGTCTTCACCACCGTTCTCGGGTCCGGAATGGCGCTGCTGGACTCCACCGTCGTCAATGTCGCCCTGCCGCACATCGGCGAGGACCTGGGGGCCGACATGGCCGACCTCCAGTGGATCGTCAACGCCTACATGCTCACGCTCGCCGGTCTGATCCTGCTCGGTGGGGCGCTCGGTGACCGGTACGGGCGGCGGAAGGTCTTCGTCGTCGGGATCGTGTGGTTCGCGATCGCGTCGCTGCTCTGCGGGATCGCGCCCAACGCCGGAGTGCTGATCGCCGCCCGCGCCCTCCAGGGCATCGGCGGCGCGCTGCTCACCCCCGGCTCGCTCGCGCTGATCCAGGCGAGCTTCCACCCGGACGACCGGGCGAAGGCCGTCGGGCTGTGGTCCGGGTTCGGCGGGGTCGGCGCGGCGATCGGGCCGTTCGTCGGCGGGTGGCTGGTCGACGGGCCCGGCTGGCGTTGGGTGTTCCTGCTGAACGTGCCGTTGGCCGCGCTGTGCGTACCGGTCGCGCTGCGCCATGTGCCCGAGTCGCGGGACGAGTCCGCGCGGGGCCGTTTCGACGTCCTCGGCGCCTTCCTCGGCGCGGCGGGGCTCGCCCTCGTCACCTACGCGCTGATCGCCGAGTCGTGGTGGGCCGGGGCGCTCGGCCTGGTGGTCGGGACGGCGTTCGTCCTGGTGGAGCGGCGGCGGGGCGAGACCGCGATGGTGCCGCCGTCGGTCTTCGCGTCCCGGCTGTTCACCGTGGTCAACCTCGTGACGCTGTGCGTGTACGCGGCGCTCGGCGGCTTCTTCTTCCTGGCCACGCTCCAGCTGCAGGTGGTGTCCGGCTACTCGGCGCTCGCGGCCGGCACGGCGCTGCTGCCGACCACCGTGCTGATGCTGCTGCTGTCGGCGAAGGCGGGGGAGCTGGGCGAGAGGATCGGGCCGCGGATCCCGCTGACCGTGGGGCCGCTGCTGTGTGCCGGCGGGATGTTGCTGATGCTGCGGGTGGGCGAGGACGCCTCCTACGTGCTGGACGTGCTGCCGGCGATGGTGGTGCTGGGCCTCGGCCTGACCGTCGTGGTGGCCCCGCTGACGGCGACCGTCCTGGCCTCGGTGGACGTGGCGCGCGCCGGTCTGGCGAGCGGGATCAACAACGCGGCCGCCCGCGCGGCGGGCCTGCTCGCGGTCGCGGCGCTGCCCGCGCTGGCGGGCATGGGGCCCGAGGCGTACCGCTCGGCGGAGGAGTTCGGGGAGACGTTCCAGCGGGCGATGCCGATGTGCGCGGGGCTCATGGTGGCGGGGGCGGTCCTCGCCTGGGCGACGGTGCGGGCGCCGGTCGGCAGGGCCGACTGCCACCCCGAGTGCAAGGTGCACTGCGGGGTGACGGCGCCGCCGCTGGACCCGGGCAACAGCTGAGGCAGACTGGCCTCATGGCCATCCACGAGAACCTGCTGGGGGGACCGCCCCCCACCCACCTGCCCGACGACCCGGAGCCGCGCGAGCTGCTCGCGAACGGCGTGGCACCGGCGGACGTCGCCGCGAAGTACCCGACCTCCTCGCTGGCCTGGGCCCAGCTCGCCGACGAGGCGTACGAGGGCGGTCGCGTCGTCGAGTCGTACGCGTACGCCCGTACGGGCTACCACCGCGGCCTGGACGCGCTGCGCCGCAGTGGCTGGAAGGGACACGGCCCGGTGCCGTGGGAGCACGAGCCGAACCGGGGCTTCCTGCGGGCGCTGCACGCGCTGGCGCGGGCCGCCGGCGAGATCGGTGAGAAGGAGGAGTACGAGCGCTGCTCGACGTTCCTGCGCGACTCCTCCGAGACGGCGGCCGAAACCCTCGGCTGACATCCGGCGCAGCCGTGAGGTGATGCCCTGGCCGAGACCCTCGGCCGGTACCTGGCGCAGCCTCGCGGTGACGCTCGGTTCCCCCTGTCCCCGAGGGCAGGGGGAATTCCGGTCATACTCCCGCGGCCGTTCGAGGGCGTTCGAAGTGACGGTTACGATCCTTCGGACCGTTGTACCGAGCCGCCGGCACAGAGGCCCCACCCTCTTCCCCCACTCCGGCTGACGCAGGGGAGAAGTCTGTCTTGGGCAAGCGTGCCGCCGCACCCGCAGGCCGGGGCCGCACACAGAGCCGCCGGCGGGGCCGGGGCCGGTCCAAGAGGCGTCCGAAAAGCCCCATAAGACGGCTCGCCCTGCCGACACTGGCACTGGTCGCCCTCTCCCTCGGCGCAGGCGCCGCCCTCGCCCACTACAACGGCGCCGAGAAGCCCGATTCCGCCGAGGCCGCGGCCCCCACCGCCGAGCGGACGACGGTGCCGCCTCCGCCCCCGGCGGCCACGACGCCCCCGCCGAAGCCGAAGCCGACCACCCCCAAGCCGAAGCCGTCGTCGACGCCCAGGAAGACGACCGTGCCGGCCTCCGGCGCCGGTACCTTCACCACCGCCCAGTCCACCGGCGACGCCGTCGGCAGCGGCGGCACCCTGCGCCGCTACCGCGTCCAGGTCGAGGACGGCATCGACCTCTCCGCCCGCCAGGTCGCCGCCGAGATCCAGCAGATCCTCGACCATCCGCGCGGCTGGGCCGCCCACGGCCGCGGACGCTTCCAGCTGGTCTCCGAGAACGCCGACTTCGTCATCCGGGTCGCCACCCCGAAGACCGCCGACAGGCTCTGTCTCGCGCAGGGCCTCAACACCCGCGGCGAGCTGAACTGCGAGACCACCCAGGGTGTCGTGGTGAACCTCAAGCGCTGGATGCTCGGCTCCCCGACCTTCTCCGGTACCCCGGCGGAGTACCGGCATCTGATCATCAACCACGAGGTCGGACACGAGATCGGCATCCGGATGCATATGAGCTGCCCTGGGCCGGGCAAGCTCGCGCCGGTGATGATGCAGCAGATCAAGGGCCTCAACGGTTGCCGTTCGAACGCATTTCCGTATGACGAAGACGGTAGCTACATCCAGGGCCCGATCGTGCCATGATGCGCATGGGACCGCGCGCGACGAAGCACGCGGCCCCGAGGGGACCGGGGCTCCACTTGCCAAACGGAAGGAGCGGACCGCTACCCGGTAGTTGCGTATCGAGGAGACAGCGATGTCCACCTTCCCCGATGCCTCCGGAGCCGGTTCGGTCACAGACCCGAACCTCGACTTCGCGGGCACCACGCCGTACGAGGACTACGTACAGGCGGACGTACTCACCCACCTCCAGCACCTCCGCTCCGACGATCCGGGCGAGATGGTCTTCCTGGTCACCACCCAGGTCATGGAGCTGTGGTTCACCGTCATCGTCCACGAGTGGGAGACCGCGGGCCGCGCGCTGCGCGAGGACCGCATCCCGGTGGCGATGGACGCGCTCAAGCGCTCCGTGCGCGAGCTGGAGGCGCTGAACCAGTCCTGGCGGCCGCTCGCCCAGCTCACCCCCGCGCAGTTCAACTCCTACCGCGCCGCCCTCGGCGAGGGCTCCGGCTTCCAGTCGGCGATGTACCGGCGGATGGAGTTCCTGCTCGGCGAGAAGTCCGCGTCGATGCTGGTGCCGCACCGCGGTGCGCCCCGCGTCCACGCCGAGCTGGAGAAGGCGATCCAGGAGCCCAGCCTGTACGACGAGGTGCTCAGGCTCCTCGCCCGGCGCGGGCTGCCCGTGCCGGAGGCCGTGCTCGACCGCGACCTGGCGAAGAAGTACGAGCCGTCGCCCGAGATCGAGCGGATCTGGGCCGGGATCTACGCCGACACCGACCAGAACGCCGAACTCGTCCGACTGGGCGAGGCGCTGAGCGATGTCGCCGAACTGATCTGGCGCTGGCGCAACGACCACCTCGTCGCGACCCGGCGGGCCATGGGCTCCAAGACGGGCACCGGCGGCTCGGCGGGCGTGGCCTGGCTGGAGAAGCGCGCGCAGAAGAACGTGTTCCCCGAGCTGTGGACGGCGCGCAGCCATGTCTGAGTCCTTGCGCGAGAACGCTCTGCGCAGGGACGCGGAGGACCCGCTGGCCAAGCTGCGGGAGAAGTTCGCCCTCGACGACGAGACGGTCTACCTCGACGGGAACTCGCTCGGCGCCCTGCCCGCGCACGTCCCCGCCCGGATGGCCGACGTCATCACCCGCGAGTGGGGGCAGCTGCGCATCCGCTCCTGGGACGAGAGCGGCTGGTGGACCGCGCCCGAGCGGATCGGCGACCGGATCGCCCCGCTCGTCGGCGCCGCCCCCGGACAGATCGTGGTCGGCGACTCGACCAGCGTGAACGTCTTCAAGGCGATGGTCGCCGCCGCCCGGCTGAGCACGGACGACCGGGACGAGATCCTCGTCGACGCGACGACCTTTCCCACGGACGGGTACATCGCCCAGTCGGCGGCCCGCGTGACCGGCCACCGGATCGTGCCGGTCGCGCCCGCCGACATACCGGGCGCGGTCGGGCCGCGCACGGCCGCGGCCCTGGTCAACCATGTCGACTTCCGCACCGGCCGGCTGCACGACCTGCCCGGGATCACGGCCGCGCTCCGGTCGGCGGGCGCGCTCGCCGTCTGGGACCTGTGCCACAGCGCGGGCGCCCTGCCGGTCGGCCTGGACGAGCACGGGGTCGACCTGGCCGTCGGCTGCACCTACAAGTACCTGAACGGCGGCCCCGGTTCGCCCGCGTACCTGTACGTCGCCGAGCGCCACCAGGCCGCCTTCGACTCGCCGTTGCCCGGCTGGAACTCGCACGCCGACCCGTTCGGGATGACCCCCGGCTACGAGGCGGCGGCGGGCGCGCTCCGGGGCCGTGTCGGCACGCCCGACATCCTGTCCATGCTGGCGCTCGAAGCGGCGCTGGACGTCTGGGACGGGGTCGACATCGAGGACGTCCGGGTGAAGTCCCTGGCCCTGACGGACTTCTTCCTGGAGTGCGTACGGGAGTACGTCCCGGCCGGCCGCGTCGCGTCGATCACCCCGGAGCCGTACGGGGAGCGGGGCAGCCAGGTCGCGCTGCGCTGCGCCGAGGCACCGGACGTCATGGCGGAGTTGATCCGGCGCGGGGTGGTCGGCGATCTGCGCCGGCCCGACGTGCTGCGGTTCGGATTCACGCCGCTGTACGTCGGCTTCGCGGACGCGGAGCGGGCGGCACGGGTCCTCGCCGAGGTCCTGACCGAGGTCCCCGCGGGGGTCCCGGCCGACGTGTCGGGTTCGTAGGTCCGATGATCGCTTGATCTGTGGGGGCGTCAGTCCTGGTACGGTCCCCGCAGGTCAGGCCAATTCGGCCGCGTCCCCGAGAGGTTGGAACAGAATGCCGGACCCCGCCGCGCGCGACGCCGCCGAGGAAGCATCGGCCTTCTCGCACCCGGCCGTCGCCCCTGATGTGTCCGCCGCGTACGGCGAACACCCCGACCAGGTCGTCGACTTCTACGCGCCGCGCGACGGCCGGCAGCGGGCTCCGCTCGTCGTCGCGCTGCACGGCGGCGCCTGGCGCGCACCGTACGACCGGCAGCACCTGACTCCTTTCGTGGACTTTCTGGCGCGGAGAGGTTTCGCCGTCGCCAACGTCGAGTACCGGCGCGGCAGCGCCATCCCCCGGCAGGGCGGGACCGCGCCCGTCGCGGGGCGCTGGCCGGAGACCTTCGACGACGTGGCCGCGGCGCTGGACGCCGTACCGCGACTGGCCGCCGAGCATCTGCCGCAGGCCGACCCCCGCCGGATCGTGCTCACCGGCCACTCCGCGGGCGGCCATCTCGCCCTGTGGGCCGCCGCACGGCACGTCCTCGCGCCCGACGCGCCCTGGCGGCTGCCCGCCCCGCCCGAGCTGCGCGGGGTGGTGGCCCTCGCCCCCATCGCCCACTTCGACCGGGCGGTGGAGCTCGGGGTCTGCGGTGGCGCGGTGACCCAACTCCTGGGCGGGGAAGGCGAGTTCGACGTGCGGGCGCGCCATGCCGACCCCGCGCTGCTGCTGCCGACGGGGATCGCCACGACGGTCGTCCAGGGCCGGGACGACATCGTCGTCCCGCAGGCCGTGGCCGATGCCTATGTGGAGGCGGCGGCGAAGGCGGGGGAGACGGTCGGCTTCACGCTCCTCCAGGACGTCGGCCACTTCCCGCTGATCGACCCGGCGGCGGACGCATGCGCGGTGGTCGCGGAGGAGATCGCCCAGCTCGCGTACTGAGCGGACGCACGGCCGAGGCTTGCGGACAGAAGCTGACCGCAAGCCCTCCTACCGTCGAGGCATGAAGAACCAGACCACCACCAGCAGCCAGAAGGTCCTCGTCTCCGGAGCCACCGGTACCGTCGGCCGCCAGGTCGTCGCCGAGCTCCTCGCCCGCGGCCATGCCGTCCGCGCCCTCACCCGTGACGCGGACAAGGCCCGCGCCGTGCTCCCCGAGTCCGTCGAGATCGCCGTCGGCGACCTCACCGACCCGGACTCGCTCGCCACCGCCCTGACGGACGTCACCGGCCTGCATCTGATCACCTTCGGCGGCGCGGCCTTCGCCCCGCTGGAGACCGGCCCGCGCATCCTGGAGCTCGCCGCGAAGGCGGGGGTCCGCCGGGTGACCGTGCTGCACGGTGGCGAGGACACGCCGCTGGAGCGGGCGGTCAAGGAGAGCCAGGGGCTCGACTGGACGGTGGTCATGCCGGTCGAGTTCATGTCCAACGCCCTGGAGTGGGCGCCGGGCGTCCGGACCGACGACGAGGTCCGCGAGCCGTTCGCCGACCGGCTCAGCGCCATGGTCCACGAGGGCGACATCGGCGCGGTCGCCGCCGTCGCGCTCACCGAGGAAGGGCACGGCGGGCAGTCGTACGTCGTGACCGGCCCCGAGGTCCTCACCCTGCACGACAAGGTCGGGACCCTCGGCGCGGCCCGCGGCCGGGAGATCCGGCTGGTCGAGCTGACGGAGGACGAGGCCGTCGGCCAGTGGCGGACGGCGGGCCTGGACGAGTACGTGATCGGCTTCCTGCTGGAGGCGTACGGCAACACCCCCGAGGTCGGCCGTACGGTCGCCGACACGGTGGAGCGGGTCACCGGCCGCCCGGCGCGCACCTTCGCGCGGTGGGCCGCGGACCATGCGGACGCCTTCCGGGCGTGACCGCGCGCACGCGCGATCGCCGACCGCGAGCATGCACTGGTCAGCGCCGTAGTACTCAGGGAGGACGCGGGAGGATCCATATTCAAGGTGACGACCGCGTCCGCCCGCCCCCGTACCTTGGCTGCTGTGACCGACACCCGTGAAACGAGCCGCAGCCCCGAGTTCCGCCTGGCCCAGGGCGCGCTCGGCGGGCTGCGCCAGGACCTCTTCCATGACGCCTTCGACTACCGGCCGCTGCCGCCGATGGCGGTCGACGGACCGCTGACCCGGCGCCTGCCGGGGCGGATACGGGGGAAGGTCCGCTGGACGCCGCATGCGATCGTGGCCGCCTTCGCCCTCTTCGTCTTCGCGATGGGGATGGACCTCGGGTCCGGCAACGGCGTCTTCGTCCTCGTCTTCGCCGGAATGCCGACCGTGGCCGTGCTGCTGACGCTGGTCCGCCCCGTGCTGGCGTTCTGGGCGTCGCTGGCCTTCACCCCCTTCGTCGCCTTCCTCGGTTCGTACGACTACGGCTGGCCGTGGGGACCGACGTCCGGCATCGCCCAGGTGGTGGTGATGACGGTGGTGGCCGCCCGCACCCGGCCCCGCACCGGAGCCTGGATATGGGTGGTCACCCTCACGTACGCCTTCTTCGCCACCACCCTCCGGGGAGGCAGCGACAACGCCGTGTCGGTCCTCTTCCCCTCCGCGCTCGCGATGCTCGTCGTGACCGTCCTCCAGGTCCGCCGCGAGGCCGAACAGACCGTCACTGCCCAGCAGACCGTGACCGCCGTGGAACGCTCCAGGCGCACGCTCCTCGAAGAGCGGACCACCATCGCCCGCGAGCTGCACGACGTCGTCGCCCACCACATGTCGGTGGTCGCCATCCAGGCGGAGGCCGCGCCCTACCGGGTCGAGAACCCGCCGCCGGAGCTGGAGCAGGCCTTCGTCACCATCCGGGAGAACGCGGTCGCTGCCCTGACCGAGCTGCGGCGCGTCCTCGGGGTCGTCCGAGCGGAGGACTACGAGGCCCCCGACGCCCCGCAGCCCACGCTGGCCGAGCTCGACGGGCTGATCGGCAACGTCCGCGAGGCCGGGCTCGACGTCGAGAAGACGGTGACCGGCGCGGTGCGGGAGCTTCCGCAGGGCGTGGAGCTCTCGGCGTACCGGATCATCCAGGAGGCGCTGAGCAACGTGCTGCGGCACGCGCCCGGCGCCGGGGCGAAGGTCGAGGTGAGTTACGTCCTCGGTGGCCTGGGCCTGCGGATCGTCAACGGCCCGGCGCGCGGCCTGGTGAAGCCCTCCCCCGGTGCGGGCCACGGCATCACCGGGATGCGGGAGCGGGTGTCGATGCTGAACGGCGAGATGACGTCCGAGCCGACCGAGGACGGCGGCTACGAGGTCACGGCCTTCATCCCCGTGACGCGTGAGGAGACGGACCAGTGATCCGGGTACTGATCGTCGACGACCAGATGATGGTCCGAGAGGGCTTCTCGGTGCTGCTCGGCGCGATGCCGGACATCGAGGTCGTCGGCGAGGCCGTCAACGGCCGCGAGGCGATCGCGCAGGTGGCGGCGTTGCGCCCGGACGTGGTCCTGATGGACATCCGTATGCCGGAGCTGAACGGGATCGAGGCGACCCGCGAGATCGTCGCGGCGGACGCGGACGCGAAGGTGCTGGTCCTGACGACCTTCGATCTCGACGAGTACGTCTACCAGGCGCTGCGCGCCGGGGCCTCGGGCTTCCTGCTCAAGGACGCGTCGGCGCGGCAGCTGGCCGACGGGGTACGGGTCGTGGCGGCCGGCGAGGCGCTGCTCGCGCCGACCGTGACGAAGCGGCTGATCACCGAGTTCGCGAAGGCGGCCGAGACGCCGAGGCCACCGACGCTGGCCCAGGTGGGGGACCTGACCGAGCGCGAGACCGAGGTGCTCGTGCTGATCGCGCAGGGGTTGTCGAACGCGGAGATCGCCGACCATCTGGTGGTGGCCGAGTCGACGATCAAGACGCACGTCAGTCGCATCCTGGTGAAACTGGGGCTGCGGGACCGGACCCAGGCGGCGGTGTTCGCGTACGAGGCGAGACTGGTACAGGTCGGCGGCTAGGGCCTCTCCGGCCCGGGCCGGTAGCGTCCGGTCATGGACGTTCCTTTCGAGCCGTGGTCGCCGGCCTTCGTCGCGGACCCGTACCCCGCCTACGCCGAGCTGCGGGCGACGGGCCGTGCGCACTGGTACGCGCCGACCCGCCAATGGCTGATCCCGCACTACGAGGACGTGTCGTCGCTGCTGCGGGACCGGCGCCTCGGCCGTACGTACACGCATCGCTTCACGCACGAGGAGTTCGGGCGCACGCCTCCGCCGGCGGCGCACGAGCCCTTCCACACCCTCAACGACCACGGTCTGCTCGACCTGGAGGCGGCCGACCACACACGGATCCGGCGCCTGGTCTCGAAGGCGTTCACCCCGCGGACGGTGGAGAACCTGGCGCCGACGGTGCGGAGACTGGCGGCGGAGCTCGTCGGCGGCCTGGTCGAGCGGGGCGGCGGGGACCTCCTCGCGGACGTGGCGGAGCCGCTCCCGGTCGCCGTGATCGCGGAGATGCTGGGCATTCCGGCGGAGGACGAGGAGCGGGGGCGGCTGCGGCCCTGGTCGGCGGAGATCTGCGGCATGTTCGAGCTGAACCCGTCGGAGGAGACGGCACGGCGGGCGGTCCAGGCGTCGCTCGACTTCTCGGCGTACCTGCGGGAGTTGATCGAGCGGCGGCGGAAGGATCCGGGGGAGGATCTGATCTCCTCGCTGATCGCGGTGGAGGAGCTGACCGAGCAGGAGATGATCTCCACCTGCGTGCTGCTGCTGAACGCGGGGCACGAGGCGACGGTGAACACGACGGTCAACGGCTGGTGGACACTGCTGCGGCATCCGGAACAGCTCGCGGAGCTGCGGCGGGATCCTGACGGAATGTTGTCCACAGCTGTGGAAGAGCTGCTGCGTTACGACACCCCGCTGCAGATGTTCGAGCGCTGGGTCCTGGACGACATCGAGGTGGGCGACGTCCGGATCCCCCGCGGCTCGGAGGTGGCCCTCCTCTTCGGCTCGGCGAACCGGGACCCCGCTCGCTTCGCGTCCCCCGACGTCCTGGACCTGACCCGCAAGGAGAACCCCCACATCACCTTCGGCGCGGGCATCCACTACTGCCTGGGCGCGCCACTGGCCCGCCTGGAACTGACGGCGATCTTCGACGAGTTGATCCGCCGCGCCCCGGACCTGCGCCTGGCGGCGGAGCCCCGGTGGAACCCGGGCTACGTCATCAGAGGCGTGAACGAACTCCTGGTGGAGGTGTAGACCCCACCCGTCGCCGAGGGGACCGATCCGGGCGGGGCCCGCCAGGCCCCGCCCGGGGCCGGTGTCCACTCGGCCCCGGGCGGCGCCCTTCAGGACGTCGTCACGTCGCGAACGCGCAGGCGCCACAGGCCCGTCGCCACGAAGGCCAGGGACAGGGCCGTCAGGGTCAGGGTCGGGCCCCAGGCCATGGTCCCGCCCGGGAGCTTCGGCAGGTGGCCGAAGGGCGACAGGTTCAGGAGCGACTGCGGAAGATCCAGTGCCGGGCCGATCCAGCCCAGCGCCAGGCACAGGCCCGCCGCCCCCCACCCCGCCACCGCCGCTCCGGGGAACGCGCCCCACAGCAGGACCGCGAGCCCCGCAAGGGTCCAGATCGCGGGGAGTTGCGCCAGCGACGCACCGAGGATCGGGCCGAGGTCCGAGCCGTACGAGACGTACAGACCGAGGCCGCTCAGCAGCATGATCAGCGCCGCGCCCCCGAACGCGATCACCAGGTGACCGGCCGCCCACCGCACCCGCCCCACCGCGTTCGCCAGGATCGGCTCCGCCCGCTGAGACGTCTCCTCGCCGTTCAGCCGCAGGACCGAACCGACCGCGTACAGCGCCGCGATCATCCCGAACAGGTTGACCATCGTCGCCAGGAAGGCGTCCGTCAGGCCCGTCCGACCGCCCATCCGCTCGAAGATCTGCCGCGCCTGCTCGTTGTCGCCCACGATGTCCGCCGCGCCCTCGACCATCCCGCCGAAGACGATCCCGCCGAGCAGGAAGCCGACCGACCAGCCGAGCACACCGCCCCGCTGCAGCCGCCAGGCCAGCGCCCAGGCCGTCCCGAGCCGCCCCACCGCGGGGCCCGGCCGCGTCGGCAGGAAGCTCATGCCCACATCGCGCCTGCCGGCCAGTTCGTACGCCACCGCCGCCTGTACGAGCACGGCCACGGCGATCAGCGCCGGCACCCACCACCGCTCACCCGCGAAGGCGCGCACGTTCTCGGCCCACCCGATCGGCGAGAGCCACGTGAGCACCGACGACCCCCCGGGCGTCCCCGCGTCCCCCGCCGCCCGCAGCGCGAAGGCAAGGCCCAGCACCGCCGCCGTCAGCCCCTTCGCCAGCCGCGCGCTCTCCGTCAGCTGCGCGACGATCGCCGCCATCGTGGCGAAGAGCATCCCCGTGCCGCCGACCGCGAGGCCGAGGGCGAGCGCCCCGCCCGCACCCTGCCCGGCGAGCCCGGCCGTGATCAGGAGCGCGACGGCCGTGTTGGCCACGAGCGCCGCGAGCAGCGCGGCGGTCAGCGGGGCCCGTCGGCCCACCACCGCGGAGGAGAGCATCTCCTGACGCCCGGTCTCCTCCTCTTCCCTCGTGTGCCGGATGACGATGATCAGGCTCATCACGGCCGCGAGCACGGCGGCGAAGGTGCTGAAGCGCCAGGCCACCAGCCCGCCGAGCGAGTCGCCGAACACCGGCCCGTACAGCGAGCGCATCGAGCTGTTGGCGTTCATCGACGCGGCCAGCTCGGTCCGTTGCTCCTGGGTTCCGTACAGGCCCTCCAGGGAGCCGACACCACTGGCGACCATGCCGCCGGTCACGAGCGCCCAGATCGGCAGCATCACCCGGTCGCGGCGCAGCGCGAGCCGTGCCAGGGCGCCGGTCCCGGTCAGTTGCACGGCGAGCGTGCTCATCGCGCGGTCACCTCGGCAGTCTCTTCCGCGTAGTGGCGGAGGAAGAGCTCCTCCAGCGTGGGCGGGGTGCTCGTCAGCGAACGCACCCCCGACTCGGTCAGCGAGCGCAGCACCGCGTCGAGCTTGTCGGTGTCGACCTGGAGCCGCACCTTGTGCCCCTGGACGGCGAGGTCGTGGACGCCGGGGAGGTGCGCGAGCCCGTTCGGCGCGCCGGCGAGTTCGGCGGTGACGCTGGTACGGGTGAGGTGGCGCAGGTCCGCGAGCGAACCGCTCTCCACCGTCTGCCCCTTGCGGATGATGCTGACCCGGTCGCAGAGGGTCTCGACCTCGCTGAGGATGTGCGAGGAGAGCAGGATCGTGCACCCGCGCACGCGCGCCTCGGCGACGCAGCTCTGGAAGACCTCCTCCATCAGCGGGTCGAGGCCGCTGGTGGGCTCGTCGAGGATGAGCAGGTCGACGTCGGAGGCGAAGGCGGCGACCAGGGCGACCTTCTGGCGGTTGCCCTTGGAGTACGTCCGCCCCTTCTTCGTCGGGTCGAGCTCGAACCGCTCGATCAGATCGGCCCGCCGCGTCTTGTCGAGGCCCCCGCGAAGCCGCCCGAAGAGGTCGATGACCTCGCCGCCGGAGAGGTTGCGCCAGAGCGTCACGTCACCGGGGACGTACGCGACCCGGCGGTGCAGCTCGACGGCGTCCTTCCACGGGTCGCGGCCGAGGAGCTGGGCTGCGCCGGAGTCGGCGCGCAGCAGTCCGAGGAGGACCCGGATGGTGGTGGACTTCCCGGCGCCGTTGGGGCCGAGAAAGCCGTGGACCTCACCGGTCTCGACCGCGAGGTCGAGGCCGTCCAGCGCGTGCGTTCGCCCGAAGGACTTGTGCAGCCCGGCGACGGTGATTGCCTTCGTCATGCTTCAGAACGTACGCTACTTTCACAAAATTCTGAAGTTAAGGAAGCGTATAAAGTCGGGGGATGAGCGAGATGACGACGACCGGCGCCGGCGGCGCGGGCAACGACGAGGGTGTGTCCCGGTTCGTGGAGCGCTTCGCCGCCGAACTGACCGAGGCCGGGATGCAGCGGATGGCCTCGCGGGTGTTCGCGGCGCTGCTCGCCTCGGAATCGGCGTCGATGACCTCCGCCGAGCTCGCGGAGCAGCTGCAGATCAGCCCGGCCGCCGTCTCCGGAGCCGTCCGCTACCTCAACCAGGTCGGCATGGTCAGCCGCGAACGCGACCCGGGCTCGCGCCGCGAGCGCTACGTCCTCCACAACGAGGTCTGGTACGAGACGATCACCCGCCGCGACCAGATCCTGGTGCGCTGGGAGAAGGTGCTCCGGGACGGCTCCGAGATCCTCGGCCCGGGCACGGCGGCGGGGCGGCGGACGGCGGAGACCGCGGAGTTCTTCGAGTTCCTCCAGGAGGAGATGCTCGGCTTGATCGACCGCTGGCGGGAGCGCAAGGCGTCGAAGGCGGCCGACGCGGAGTCCGAGGCGTAGACCCAGGCCTCGGCCTGGGGCCCGGCTCCGGACTTCGCCTCCGGACTTCGGCCTCGGGCGGGGCCCGAGCTTCGGCTCCGGGCTTCGGCTTGGGCCTCGGCTTGGGGCGGGCCCCGGGCTTCGGCTCCGGACTTCGGCTTGGGCCTCGGCCCGGGCTTCGGCTTCGGGCGGGGCTCGGGCCTCGTCTGGGCGCGAGGCGAGGCCTCGGCCTGGAGCGGCGGTGCGGGTTTCAGCCCGGTGCGAGGCGGGGCTTCGGGCCGGGCCTGAGCCCGGGCCCGGGCCTCGGTACGGGGTGGCCGTGGGTGCGGTCAGCCCTTCGTCGCGGTCGTCGCGGTCTCCGTCTCGGCGTCCGTCTCGTCCCCGGGCTCCCACCGCAGCAGGTCGCCCGGCTGGCACTCCAGCACCTCGCAGAGCGCCGCCAGTGTCGTGAAGCGCACCGCCTTCGCGCGGCCGTTCTTGAGCACCGCCAGGTTCGCCGGGGTGATCCCGACGCGCTCCGCGAGCTCGCCGACGGACATCTTCCGCTTGGCGATCATCACGTCGATGTCGACGATGATCCGCATCAGATCACCTCGTCCAGCTCTGCCTTCATCGCCTTCGCCTCGACATCGCGAGCGACGGCCTGGGCGAGCAGCGTCCGCAGGACGAGCACGATCAGCGCGACCCCCAGGATCGCCAGGCCGATCCCGCCCATGATCACGGTGACGCCGGGGTCGTCCCGCTGGCCCGGTGCGTTGAGGGCCGTGACCGCGAACCACAGGAGGGCGGCCGCCACGATCGCGCCGATCACGACGTCCACGTACCGGAAGGCGGTGTGGGAGAACACGGTTCCGCGTCGCACCATCGTCACCAGCCGCCATACGCAGACCAGGGCGACCTGGGCCGACACCAGGCCCAGGATCGTGATCACGCGGAGCGGGGTCAGCGGGAGGGACCCGTCCTCCGGGTCGTTCCCGCTGACCAACGTCCACACCATCAGCGCCTGTACGAGCACGGTGCCGACGAGCACCACCACGAGCACGGCGCGCAGCGCGAGCACCGTCAGTCTTCCCATCGTCGCTCCTTCGATCGAGTCACGATGGGAATCTATTGATAATCGATAGGTTCGGCAAGTGCTGAGGGCCGCGCGGCCCCGACTCGACGCCTCAGGCCTTCGGCAGGGTCAGCCCCCACGCCCCTTCGCGCACCGTCCACGTCCGTCTGCGCACCGGTCCCGACACCACCGTGTCCGCGCGATAGCGGAAGTCCGGGCCCGAGACGGTGAGGGTGCGGGCGCCGGTGTGGATGGGGGGCGCGGACGGCGGGTGGATGGTGATGTCGGCCACTCCGGCGACGGAGTGGACGCTGACCCCCTCCACCGGCGCGTTCACATCGCTGAGCAGGACGCCGTCCGCCTCCACCCGGAGGCGGTGCGTGCGCACCGCGAGCTGGGACGGGGCCGGCCGGACCAGGGTGCGGACCAGGGAGCGGCAGGCGCCCCAGACGGAGGGCGCGGCATCGCTCGCCGCGCGCCCCGCCGTGGCGGGGATGCTCAGATCGCCGAGCACGACGCCGTCGCTGTCGTCGACCAGCAGGTCCAGGCGGCGTACGGCCCCGTCGAGCACCGCCCGCGCCGCCGTCACCGCGTTCTGCGGCACGCCGAGCGCGTACGCGACTTCCAGCGATTCCGGAGCGCCGATCGGGATCAGGGCGAGCGCCCCGTCCGCGAGCTCACGCTCCCGGTGCAGCGTTGTCACCGTCCGTAGCAGCGCACGGTCGTCCCCGACCACCACAGGGCGGCGGGAGCCCCGCCGCGCAAGGGCCCGGAAGAATTCCTCCGGGCTGTCCGGAAGACAGATCTTCGTCTCTGCTCCCGCACACAACACATCTTTCGCGATCCGTACGGACTCGCCGTCACTTCGGCGGGCGACCGGGTCGATGACCACCAGCAGCTGGTCGTGAGCCGACACCTCGGTCCTTCCTCGGGTAGCATCTTTGTGCAAGAGCCCCTTGCGCTATTGCGCCAGGGGCTTCGTCTATTCCGGGGCACACCGGTGAGGCGGCATTATGGCCCCCTGACCTTGGACATGCCCCGCCCGGAAGGGGTGTACGCCTGTGCCCGCACTTGTGCTGCTCGGTGCTCAGTGGGGTGACGAGGGCAAGGGAAAGGCCACCGACCTCCTCGGTGGATCCGTTGACTATGTAGTGCGTTACCAGGGCGGCAACAACGCCGGCCACACCGTCGTCGTCGGCGACCAGAAGTACGCGCTGCATCTTCTCCCTTCCGGAATCCTCTCCCCGGGGTGCACCCCGGTGATCGGAAACGGTGTCGTCGTCGACCCGGCGGTCCTGCTCTCCGAGCTGAGCGGACTGAACGAGCGCGGCGTTGACACGTCCAAGCTCCTGATCAGCGGCAACGCGCATCTGATCACGCCGTACAACGTCACCCTCGACAAGGTGACGGAACGGTTCCTCGGGAAGCGCAAGATCGGCACCACGGGTCGCGGCATCGGCCCGACCTACGCCGACAAGATCAACCGCGTCGGCATCCGGGTCCAGGACCTGTACGACGAGTCGATCCTGACCCAGAAGGTCGAGGCGGCGCTGGAGGGCAAGAACCAGCTGCTCGCCAAGCTGTACAACCGCCGCGCGATCGACGCCGCGCAGATCGTCGAGGAGATGCTCCAGTACGCGGAGCAGATCAAGCCGTTCGTCGCGGACACCACCCTGATCCTCAACAACGCGCTGGACGAGGACAAGGTCGTGCTCTTCGAGGGCGGCCAGGGCACGCTCCTGGACGTCGACCACGGCACGTACCCCTTCGTCACCTCCTCGAACCCGACCGCGGGCGGCGCCTGCACCGGTGCCGGCGTGGGCCCGACGAAGATCAGCCGGGTCATCGGCATCCTCAAGGCGTACACCACCCGTGTCGGCGCCGGCCCGTTCCCGACGGAGCTGTTCGACGAGGACGGTGAGGCGCTGCGCCGCATCGGCGGCGAGCGCGGTGTCACCACCGGCCGTGACCGTCGCTGTGGCTGGTTCGACGCGGTCATCGCGCGGTACGCGACCCGGGTCAACGGCCTGACGGACTTCTTCCTCACCAAGCTCGACGTGCTGACGGGCTGGGAGCAGATCCCGGTCTGCGTCGCGTACGAGATCGACGGCAAGCGCGTCGAGGAGCTGCCGTACTCGCAGACCGACTTCCACCACGCGAAGCCGATCTACGAGATGCTGCCGGGCTGGTCCGAGGACATCACCAAGGCGAAGACCTTCGCGGACCTGCCGAAGAACGCGCAGGCGTACGTGAAGGCGCTGGAGGAGATGTCGGGCGCGCCGATCTCGGCGATCGGCGTGGGCCCGGGCCGCACGGAAACGATCGAGATCAACTCCTTCCTCTAGGAGCACCACACGCGTCGTGGGCAGTCGTTCCGCTCCAGAGGAACGACTGCCCACGACCGCTTGTCAGCGGCCGTCCAGCTTCGTGTCCCGGCCCACCTTCTCCCACGTGGCAGGTCCCCCCGGACCTGCTCCAGGTGCCCCAGGATCGTGTCGATCGAGTCGCCGCCCAGCGCCAGCCTGAGCGGTGTCTCCTCCGCGTCGAGGGCCTTGACGACCGCCGCCGCCGCCTTCGCCGGGTCCCCCGGCTGCGTGCCGCCGCCCGTCTCCACGTACGTGCGGGTCGCCCCCACCGTGTCGGCGTAGTCGGCGATCCCGTCCGCGCTCGCACTGCGGTTGCCGAAGAGGCTCGTGCGGACGACACCCGACGAGTCGTCCAGGACTACGCCAGGGCGGCGGCGACCCGCACTCTGCCCTGAATCCCTCTCGTCAACTCCTCTGTCTCCCGTCACACTTGACGACCCATCATCGGAACCAGGGGGACTCATGGCAGAGGAACCGAAGACTCCACCACCGCCCTCCACGCCGCCGCGGCCGTGGAAGGCGGCCACACCGGCGCCGCCGTCCGCGCCACCGGTGGTCGGGGACGTGGTCGAGGTCAAGCTGAGCAAGCGACTGCTGTGGGTGGACGGAGCCGCGTATCCGCTCCAGAACATCGCCCGCGTCTACACGTTCACGCTCCACCCGCGCCGCGCCGAGGCCTTCGTGCGCTTCATGAAGCGGATGGCCGTCCTCGTCCTGGTGGGGCTGTTCCTCGCCTTCCTCACGGAGGAGAACGCCTTCGGCTCGTCGTCCTACGAGAGCGACTCGGACCCGGTCACGCCGTTCCTGTGGTTCATCGTCGTGTGCCTGGTGATCTACTTCGTCGGCGACATGCTCAGCGTGGTGCTGGCCAAGTCCCACTTCGTCCTGGCGGTCGAGACGTCCGGTCCGTCGCAGGCCGTGGTGACCAGCAGGGACCGCGCCTATCTCAGGCAGCTCGTCCACACCCTGGCGGAGGCGATCGAGAACCCGGAGAACGAGTTCGCGGTGAAGGTCGAACGGGTGATGATCAGCAATCCCGCCAACTACTTCTTCGGCAACGCCGTGAACATGTACGGCGGCAACGGCAACGTGGGGATGTCCAACGGATGAGCGGCGACAACTACTTCTACGGCAACACCGTCAACATGCACGACGGGACGAACAACACCGGCATGGTGAACCACCAGTCGGGGACGGTCGGTGCCCAGGCCGCCTCGCCCGCCATGGAGGCCGCCGTCCAGGAGCTGCTCCGCCTGCTCGTGGAACTGCGCGGCAATGTGCCCGCGGGGACGGCGCAGTCCCTCGACGCCACCCTGCCGGCCATCGCCGCCGGTCCGGCCGCCGAGCCGGAGGAGCGGCGTCGGGCGCTGGACCGGATCGCGGAGATCGCCGGGGCGGCGGGCGCGATCGGCGCCCCTCTCGTCGCCGCGGTCGAGCGCGTGATCGCCCTGCTCTAGGACCGACCGGAACCACGCCGAAGCCCACGCCCGGGCACTAGCTGCGGTAGTACTCGCCCGGCTCGCCGTCCAGCATCGGGAAGACCAGCAATCTCTCCCGTCCCTTGAAGGGGACGATCGACAGATAGCCGGAGATGTCGGCCCGCTCGCAGTCGCGGTCGGAGGCGTCGGGGTCCGAGGTTCCCGGGCCGATGACCAGGGGAGTTCCGGAGCCGGCGAGGATCGCCGTGAAGGTGCAGGCGACCGATTCGGGGGTCGGGTTGCCCTCGTCGTCGGTGCGCGGGTAGACGTGCACCCGACGGAAGACGGCGGAGCCGACGGGGCCCTGGGTGATGGTCACCTCGTCGCTGTAGCGGTCGCCGTTCTCGCCGAAGATCAGCGGGTCGTTCTCCATCTTCCACCGGCCGAGCAGCTGCGTCGGCACGATGTCCGCGCCGGTCCTGGCCTTGCGGAAGGTGGCCTTCGCGGCCCCCGAGGTCCACTCCAGGACCTCGGGGGAGCGCAGCGTGAGCGTCTGGTGGGCGGCGGGCGTGCAGCGCTGGGCGGGGACGCTCGTGGTGACGTCGGACTCGCCGAGGACCACCTTGTCCTCGTCGGCGGAGACGAGCCGGGAGCGCCCCATGCAGAGCTGCTCCTCGTTCACCTGGACGTAGACGGCGGTCTTGGCGCCCGCGGCGCCCTGGGCGATCTCGATCCGCATGGTCGCCCTCGGGTGGTCCGCCGAGCCGCGCTGGACACCCTCCCAGGCACCCAGGAACGCCGCCGGAACGATTCCCGCCGGGCGGGCGGAGACGTCACCGGTCTTCCCGCGTGCCTGGTTCTTCTGCTCGTCCATGCCCTTGTCCGGGTCCGGCCAGAAGACGTAGGTGAGCGTGGCCGCCGCGGCGACGACGAGGGCCGTGGCGGCGGCGATCAGTCCGGTGCGCCGCCGCTTGGGCGCCTTGGGGGCGGGCGGCGGCGTGGGGTCGTCGGGGCCTGCCGGGGTGCCGTCGGTGGCGGTCGACTCCGCCTCGGCCTCCAGCACCCGCGCGGCGTGGCGGCCGAGCCGGGTCAGCACCTCCGCCGGCAGCCACGGGTCGGCGACCGTGATCGTCTCCACCAGCTCCGTGGCCGAGGGCCGGGCCGCCGGGTCCTTGGCCAGGCAGGCCCGCACCACGCCGGCGAGTTCCGGCGCGAGGTCGGTCAGATCGGGCTCGTCGTGGGCGATGCGGAACATCGTGGCGTGGACGCCGCTGTCCGCCGTACCGAACGGGGAGTGGCCGGTCGCCGCGTACACGAGGACCGAGCCGAGGCAGAAGATGTCCGAGGCCGGCGTCAGCTTCTCGCCGCGCACCTGTTCCGGGGACATGAAGCCGGGCGAGCCGACCACCGCTCCGGTGCTGGTCAGTCCGCCGTCGGTGATCGTGTCGACGGCGCGTGCGATGCCGAAGTCGATGATCTGCGGGCCGTCGACGGTGAGCAGCACGTTCGAGGGCTTCAGATCGCGGTGGACGAGTCCGGCGCTGTGCACATGGGTGAGCGCCCGCGCGAGCCCGGACGCCAGCGCCCGTACGGTCGCGGACGGCAGCGGCCCGAACTCGTCGCCCACCACGGACCGCAGCGACGGCCCGGGTACGTAGCCGATGGCCACCCAGGGGGCTTCGGCGGCCGTGTCCGAACCGAGGACCGGGGTCGTGCCCGTGCCGCCGACCCGCTCCAGGGCGGCCACCTCACGGGCGAACCGGCGCCGGAACTCGTCCTGCGCCGCCAGCTCGGCATGCACGACCTTCACCGCGACCGTCCGGCCGCCGGCCGAACGCGCAAGGAACACCCGTCCCATCCCGCCCACGCCCAGTCGGCCGAGCAGGCGGAACGGGCCGATGCTGACCGGGTCTTCCGCGTTCAATGGCTCCACGTCGAAAGAGGATGCCAGACCGGTCCCGCCGGTTCTCCCCCTCGCTGTCACCCTTCACCGCAGATCCGCAGCCCTTTGGGCGTCGCGCACGGCAGGTGGCCGTGGACGCGGATGATGTCCTGGCCGCTGCCCCGGCTCAGGTAGGTGAGGAAACTGGAGGTCAGCGAGTCGGCCGGCGGCTCTCCCCAGGTGTAGGCGTACTCGATCTCCCGGTACGGGTACGTCGACTCGCCGATCTCGTCGACGTTCGGCACGCGGCCGTCGATCGACACCCGGTGCAGGCCCTTCAGCCCGGTGCCGGAGCGGAGTTCGGTGTAGCCGATGGCGCCCGGGAGCTTGGCGACGGTCGACAGGACCTGGTCCGTGGTGTCGAGTTCGCAGCGTACGACCGGAGCCTCCGGGTCGTCCTTGGTGACGCAGTCGAGCGAGGAGTTCGCCGGCTCGTTGCGGCCGAGGACGCGACGCTGGAAGACCTCCCGCGTACCGGAGTTGGCGCCCCGGCTGACCAGCAGGACCGGACGGTTCGGCCCGCCGGGGATCTGGTTCCAGTTGCCGATCTCGCCGCGGTAGAGCCGGCGGACCTCGTCGAGGCTGAGGTTCGTGACCGGTATCTCGTCGTTCAGGACGAGCGTGAACAGGGAGACGGCGACCATGCTTTCGCGCAGCTGCGGATAGCCGCCGGGCTTGCGTCCGTCGGAGAGGGCGATGACGGCCGGGGAGCCCTTGCCGCCGCTCTCGGCGCCGGCCGTCGCCAACTCCCTGATGCCGGCCGTCGAACCGTGCGCGTCCACCACGACCGTGGCGCCCTCGCAGTCCTTCTCGTACTTCTTCGCCAGCTCCCGCACCACCGGGGCGAACGCGGTCGATCCGGTGACCCGCAGCGTGCCCCGGGCGCAGCCGATCGGGGGCGGGGTGTCGCTGCGGACGATGATCGTGGCGAGGGCGAGCACACAGGCGGCCAGGACGAGGGTGATGTTCCGGGCGGCGGGGCTGAACGTCGGTCTGCGGTCGTCGACGCTCATGCTCTTGTTGTGGTGGACCTCGACCGTCTCATGGAAGCCGTTGATCCGGATCGCGCCTTCGAGCACGCTGCCGGAGAGCAGGACGAGCAGCTTGAAGTACTGCTTCCGTTCGAGCGACACCTTCGGTATCAGGACGGAGTTCTCGTGCTTCCGCAGCCCGAGACCCGCGGCCATGTCGATCTTCACCGGCTCGAACGCGCGGGGGATCGTCGCGACGACGGCCCGCACGAGCCGGTCGCCGAAGGTGACCTTCAGCCCTCCGGTGTCATCCCCCTGGGTGTAGTCGCCGTGGGTGATGTCCCGCAGGCCGTCGTTCTCGATCCGGAGCAGCACGAGCGTGGACCCGTTGGAATCGCCGATGTCGCCGTCCCACAGGGTGAGGTCACCGGCGGTCTCGCCCGCGTCGCGCAGCGGGGTGTTGAGCTGCACGCGGTAGCCGAGCCGTCGCCCCCGCTGGAGGAAGCGCTCGTACGCGACCACGCCGGCGGAGACGAGGACACCGAGAAGCGCGGTGACCACGGCGATGACGTTCTCGGCGGTGACCCAGTCCACGACCGAGACGGTACGGACGCGTGTGCGGTTCCGTGGGGAAGGTCGCATCCCGCCACCTGGAGTTCTCCCTTCGTTCAGCGGCGGTCGTGGGGCCGCACGGGTTGGCGGAGCATGTGTTGCCGGGGGTGAGGACCGTGGGTGTAATGGCCACGAGGGGGCTCGTCGGAGAGGAACCCCATGCGTGTCGTCGAAGTGACCGCCTACGGCGGCCCTGAGGTCCTGAGGATGGCCCGCCGGCCCGAGCCCGAGGCCGGAGACGTCCCAGGACGCGTACGGGTGCGCCTGAAGGCCGCCGGTGTGAACCAGGCGGATCTGCGGATCCGCGCCGGCGCGTACGCCGACCAGGTCGGCGACCTCAAGCCCCCGTTCGTCCTCGGGACCGACTTCGCCGGCAGGCTCCTCGATCCGGTGCCGGGCATGGCGGCCGGTACCCGCGTGGCGGGGTTCGTGCCCTGGTGGGAGGAGCTGACGGGCGAGGGTACGTACGCCGAGGTCGTACGGATCGCCCCGGAGTGGGCGGCCCCGATCCCGGACGACGTGGACTACACGGTGGCCGCCTCTCTCCCGCTGGCCTCCGCCACAGCCCAGCAGAGCCTCGACCGGCTCGCGCTCCCGGCAGGGTCGACGCTGGTCGTGACCGGCGCGAGCGGGGTGGTCGGCCGCCTCGCGCTCCAGTACGCCGCGGCGGCCGGACTGCGGGTGGTGGCTGTCGCCCACGAGGGCGACGAGCACGAACTGAAAGTCCTCGGCGCGGAGCACAGCGTGACCCGCGGCACCCCCGAGGACGTGGTCCGGAAGGTGCTGGACTTCGTCCCGGAGGGGGTCGACGCGGTCTTCGACGGGGCGCTCCACGCTGCTCCGGTTCTCCCGGTGGTGAAGGACGGTGGCGCCTTCGTCGCGCTCGCCATCAACCGGACGCCGGCCACCGAACGGAACATCCGCGTCGAGACCGTCCGCGCGAAGCCGGACGCCGCCCGGCTGAAGGAGATCCTGGAGAAGGTGGAGGCCCGCGAGGTGATCACCCGGGTGGCCGACGTGATGCCCCTGGAGGAGGTCGCGGAGGCGCACCGCAGGGCGGAGGCGGGGCACCGGCCCGGCCGCATGATCCTGATGATCTGAGACCCGGGGCCGCAGCGGCGACCGGCACCCGAGGGAGGGCACCCGCAGCCCGGCCCCGGATCGATCGCTCCCGCGGCCGACCACGCGGTCGCCGACCGTGCCGCTCCCGTGCTCAGCCTCCGTGCAAGGCCCCGCGGCCGGTCCCGGTCGGGCGGACCCGGCCGCCACCGGTCACGGGCGGCGTCCCGGAACGCCTTGGCCGCCGGCCGGCCGAGCGACGGGTCCTCGGCGTCCCAGCCCATGCCGGTCCGCCCAGTCCGTGAGCGCGGCCGCGATCTCCTTCGGGCGGTCCTCCGGGGCCTGGTGGCCGGCCGGGCCGCAGTGGGTGGTCTCCAGAGCGGCTATGTGCGCCTCGCACCAGGCCGCCATCGGCGGGTCGACCATCAGGGTCGGTGAACCGTCGAAGGTCAGCAGGAGCTTCGGCACGTCCGGGCTGTCCGCCAACCACGCGTCGTACGCCTCGATGCGGGCGACGACCTCGGCCGGCTCGCCGTCCAGCGGCATCGCGCGCGGCCATTCGAGCATGGGGCGCCGCGACCCGGGCGTCGGGAACGGCGCCCGGTAGACGTCGAGGTCCTCCTCGCTCAGACCGCTGAGCACGGTCTGCGTGAAGGAGTCCTCGATGAAGAGGTTCTTCTCCAGGACCAGCTCCTCGCCGACACCGGGCGTCTTGAACGCCATGAACCGGTCCCGCGCCTTCTCCGGGAACTCCTCCCAGCTCATCGGCCGCAGGATCGTCTCCATGAACGCCACGCCCCGCACCCGCTCCGGGTGCCGGGCGGCCCAGTCGAAGGCCAGCGATCCGCCCCAGTCGGTCCCCACGAGCACGACCTCGTCGAGCCCGAGCGCCTCGAACCAGGCGTCCAGATACCGCGCCTGGTCCGCGTACGTGTAGGCGATGTCCGGCTTGCCCGACCGCCCCATCCCGATCAGGTCCGGAGCGAGGAGCCGCCGCCCGCCGCCGACGGCCGGGAGGACATGGCGCCACAGGTGGGAGGAGGTGGGATTGCCGTGCAGGAAGACGAGCGGGGCGGCATCCGCGCCGGCAGCGGCGCCGTCGGGACCGGCGGGGCCCGACTCCTCGTAGTGCATCGTCGAGTCGAGGACATTGATCGTCGCCATGATCTGTTCACTCCTCTAACGTTCATTGCTCTAACGTTTATGACGCTAACGAAGCTATATCGTTCGGACGACTAACGCAAGGGGTAATCTGCGGGCATGACGACGGACAGCGGAGGCGACGCCTCCGAGATGGATGAGCGCCAGACCCCGGCCCGCCTCCGCGGTCTGCCCAGCCGACTGCTGGCCCTGACCGCCGCCCGCGCCGACCGACTGATCAGCGAGGGCCTCGCGGGCGAGGACGCCCGCAAGTGGCACTACGCGGTGCTCGCCTCCCTCGACGAGTACGGCCCGACCAGTCAGGCCGGCCTGAGCCGCCGCACCGGCATCTACCGCAGCGACCTCGTCGCCGTCATCAACGAACTCGCCGAGCGCGGGCACGTCGAGCGCACCCCCGACCCCGAGGACCGCCGACGCAACGTCATCACCCTGACCGAGCAGGGCGGTAGTCATCTGGAGCGCCTGGACGAGGTGTTCGCCGGAGTCCAGGACGCGCTGATGGAGCCGCTGTCCAAGCTCGAACGCGAGCTGCTGACAAGCCTGTTGGAGCGGGTCCTCGACCGCTGAACCCGACTGTCGAGTGGTTCGACCACCGTTTGTCACAAGTGATGGTCTAGACCTTGACAGGTCCAGACCAAAGGCGCTTCGCTGGCCTTCCCCCACGGAAGGGCGAGCGCATGAAGCGACGTCTGCTCATTCTCCTGTCCGCACTCTGTACGGCTGTCGGGCTTGCCGTGTTCATCCCGGCATCCACGGCGGGCGCGGCGCCCGCCTGCGTGACCGCCTGGAACTCCGGCAGCGTGTACACCGGCGGCATGACCGCCTCGTACAACGGCCACAACTGGTACGCCAAGTGGTGGACCCAGAACGAACGCCCCGGCTCGTCCGACGTCTGGCGCGACGAGGGCGCCTGCGGTGGCGGCGGCACGGACCCGAACCCCTCCGGATTCGTCGTCTCCGAGGCCCAGTTCAACCAGATGTTCCCGAGCCGGAACTCCTTCTACACGTACAGCGGTCTCACGGCCGCCCTCAGCGCCTACCCCGGCTTCGCCAACACCGGCAACGACACCGTGAAGAAGCAGGAGGCCGCCGCCTTCCTCGCCAACGTCAGTCACGAGACCGGCGGACTGGTCCACATCGTCGAGCAGAACACCGCCAACTACCCGCACTACTGCGACAGCGGCCAGCCCTACGGCTGCCCCGCCGGCCAGGCCGCCTACTACGGCCGCGGCCCCATCCAGCTCTCCTGGAACTTCAACTACAAGGCAGCGGGTGACGCCCTCGGGATCGACCTGCTCAACAACCCCTACCGCGTCGAGCGCGAGGCGCCCATCGCCTGGAAGACCGGCCTCTGGTACTGGAACACCCAGAACGGCCCCGGCACGATGACCGGCCACAACGCCATGGTCAACGGCGCGGGCTTCGGCCAGACGATCCGCTCGATCAACGGTGCGCTGGAGTGCGACGGCAAGAACCCGGCGCAGGTCCAGAGCCGCGTGAGCAAGTACCAGCAGTTCACGCAGATCCTCGGCGTTCCGGCCGGCGCGAACCTGTACTGCTGAGTTCCGTACGCGCACGACAGCGATTCCCGGGACGCCCGACAGGGCCCCGGGAATCGTTGTCATGTCAGGTCATGGTGCCGCCGTCAGCAGGGGGCGCTGATGTTCCCGCAGTAGATCCAGCCGGTCGCCGGGGACGTCACCTTGTACCAGCGGTTGCCCGCCGAGTTGAGCCTGCTGCTCGTCCAGTAGACGTCCTCGCCGTACGACGTCGGGTAGACCACGCGGCAACTCGCCGCGTCACAGGACCTGATGGGCCCGCCGATCGACATCGCCCACCCGGCGGACGCCTGGGCCGGTGCCGGTGCGGGGGTCGCCTGGGCGGGGACCACGGTGGTCGCGGTCAGCGCGGCGCCGGCGAGGACTCCCGCCGCTGCGAGCATACGGATGCGCATGAAGGCTCCTCTGTCGCGAGTGGGGCCCCGGTGGATGCCGGGGCCCTGACAGAGCGCAACTCTTGTCGCCCGCCGAGCGGCCGCTCAAGGCCGTTCCCGTCCGGGACGCGTCCGGGACGGGTCCCGGACAGAGCCGGGACGACGTCAGCCCTGGCAGGCGGCAAGAAACGCGGACCAGGAGGCCGGAGCGACGGCGAACGCGGGGCCGTCGGGAACCTTGGAGTCGCGGAGGTGGACGGAGTGGGGGCAGGCGGCGACCTCGACGCATTCGCCACCGCCGCTGTCGCTGTAGGACGACTTCCGCCAGTCGAAGGCAACTTCGACACAGTTACCGCCGCCGTCGTCGCTGTAGCTGGACTTGAACCAGTGCAGGTTTTCGCTCATCTCTGTTCTCCTGCCAGCCGCTCGATGAGGCCCAGCGACCCGCGCGGGTCCAGGGCCTGTGCCCGGATCTTCGCATACCGCTGTGAGTGCGTACTGACCTTCGCCCGCTCGGTGATCAGCAGGCTCTCGCCCTGGATCTCCAGGAAGCTCACCCGGTCGTGGGTGGGAGTCTCGACCAGGTTCAACTCGCCCCGGGCACCTGCGTACTCGCCACCGAGGCCCGCGTTCAGCGGCAGGACCTGAAGGTTCACATTCCTCCTCTGTGCGCACTCCACGAGGTACGCGAGCTGATCGCGTGTGATCTCCTCGCTCCCGATCGGCCGCCGCAGCACCGACTCGTCCAGCACAAGCTCGATCTCGCACGTCGGCTTGCGGTCGAACAGCGCCTTGCGTGCCATACGTCCGCCCACCAGCTCCTCGACCCGCTCCGGCGTCGGCTCCGGGTACCCACCCGCGATCAGCGCCCTCGCGTACTCCTCCGTCTGAAACAGTCCGTGCACGACGTGGCTCGCGTACAGGCACAGGCTCACAGCCTTCTGCTCGATCGGCGCATAGCCCCTGAACTGCTCCGGCAACTTCTCCAGCCGCACCAGCTCCCGCATCTCCTCGAAGATGCCCGTGCCGTCCCCCAGTACCTCCTCCAGCTTCACCAGCATCTCGTCGCTCACCGGTTGCGACAGGCACTCCATGGCGCTGATGGCCGCGCCGGTGTACCCCATTCGCGCCCCCGACTGCTCCTGTGTCCATCCCTTCTTCAGCCGCAATCTCTTTGCCACCGCGGCCGCCATCCGTGCAGCCGGACCCGCCGTTTCCTTGTTCTCCGCACGCGCCATTTCCGTCCCCATCCGGACTCAACCGATCTCAACCGGTCTCAACTGCTCCCCGCCGAATTCGACTGCCCTCAAGGTGCGTTGGCGCAGGTCAAGGGGTTTCCGACGCACCCTCCCAGTCGTGGAGAACGCTAGCTTCGGCGCGGGAACATGTCCTGGTGAATGCAGAGAATCGACAGGCAAACATGGATTGGATTCCAGTTTCCGGATTCCAACTCCGCAAGGCCGGCGTGCAATTCGACGCCGTCCGTGTCGACGGCGGGGACGGCCGTCGGCTCGCCGACTGGATGGAAGAGCTCACGGGCGGCGATCCCGGTCCCGTCGTCACCGAGGCGAACGGTCGGCGGGGCGTCTACTTCCTCGTTCCGGCCGGTACGACCGCACGCCGGACCTGGCCGCGTGGCGTGACCCGGCTCAATGCCGGGCCCGCCCATGTGAGTTACGTACCCGTACCGGCATTGACGGGTCGGACCTGGCCGCTGGCCTGGCGGTTTCCGCCGACCGGGCCGGGCAGGTTCGTCCATCCGCTGCTTCTGCGCAGCGCGGCCACCGAAATGCTGGCGAACTAGGACAGGATCCGGCCTCGTCGCGCCCTACCTTCGGGGCATGAGCGAGAACGAGAAGGATCAGCATCGGGTCCGGCCGATCCCCGAGGGGTACACCAGCGTCACCCCCTGGATCATCGGCCACGACACCGCCGGGCTCATCGACTACCTGGAGCACGCCTTCGGGGCCGAGGACCTGGGCCGCGTCGTGATGGACGACGGGAAGATCGGGCATGCCGAGCTCAGGATCGGGAACGGCCGGCTGATGGCCTTCGACAGCCCGCCGGGCTGGGCGGCGACCCCCGCGTTCATCCGGCTGTACGTGGAGGACGCGGAGGCCACGCACCGGCAGGCCGTCGAGGCGGGCGGTACGTCGGTCACGGAGGTGACCCATCTCTTCTTCGGCGACAAGGTCGGCCGGGTCCGTGATCCGTTCGGGAATCTCTGGTGGATCCAGACCCACATCGAGGACGTCGACGAGGAGGAGATGGGTCGTCGGATGACGGACCCCGTCTTCACTCGGGCGATGGAGTACGTGCAGGGGGCCATGTACCGACCGGGGGAGCAGGATCCGCCTCGGTGACCGCTTCCAGCGCCCGGGACAGCCGCTCCAGGACCCGTACGGTCTCGTCGAACCCGGCCTGGCCGCCGAGGGCGTCGGCGAGTCGGGCCGCGAGGTCGGCGTGGCCGGGGTCGAGCCGTTCGACGGCCGCCAGCCCTTCCGGGGTCGGCGACAGGAGCTTGGCGCGCCGGTGTGCCGGATTGGGCTCGTACACGGCGAGCCCGCGCTCCACCAGAAGGTCCGCGATCCGTTGGACGCTCTGACGGGTGATGCCCATGGTGCGGGCGATGCCCGCGACGGGCTGAGGGGTGCGGAGTACGGCTCCGAGGACCTGCCACCAGGCGGCGGTGAGGCCGACGGGGCGGGCCAGTTCCTCCGAGGCGGCGAGGAACTGGCCGTTGAGCCGGAAGACGCTCAGTGCGGTGCGGGCGAGGGCGTCCTGCTGCTCCCGGCTCACGATGCCTCGTCGTCCGCGTTCAGCTCTTCGTACGCCGCCGGGTCGGAGTCGTGGAAGAGGCGGTACCAGGCGTCCAGCCTGGTGCCGTCGAAGGCGCCCATGGTCCCGAGCACCTCGCGGGCGAAGGCGACCGGCTCGGTCGGTCCCGCGGTGATCAGGTCGCCGAGGCCGCCGATGCCTCTGTCCGTGACCGCGTCGGCCTCGACGTACAGCTCGCCGCCCTTGTAGCCGGTCGCGGCCAGGTAGAACGAGACGGCGCTGGTGTGCGCACGGTCGTCGAGGAGGCCCTCGCGGGCCAGGCCCGCGGTGGCGCCGCAGATGGCGGCGACGGGGACGCCGGCGTCGAGGAAGCGGCGGGCCGCCGCGGCGAACGGTGCGAGGTCGTCGCTCGTGTCCCAGAGGTCGGCGCCGGGGAGGACGAGCAGCGCGCTGTCCTCCGGGCGGAGGTCTTCGAGGGAGAGGTCGGGGACGATCCGCATGCCGCCGATGGTGGTGACGGGCTTGTCGGCGACGGGGCCGACGGTCTTGACGGTGAAGCCGGAGCGGGCGAGCCAGGCGGTGGCGTGGCCGGTCTCCCAGTCGGCGAGGGTGTCGTATACGGCGAGGTGGACGGTGCGGGGCATTTCCGGGCCTCCAGCGTTCGTGTCGGTACCGTTCTCGTATGACAGAAGGCTGTCATGTCGACAGGATGCTGTCAATGGTGTTCGGGGTCGGTTGCCGGAGGGGGCACGGGACCGGCGCGTCCGCGCGGAGTGGGCGCGGCAACGTGTCGTGTCGCCCGGGGTCTCGGTGGACAAGATGGTCATGGCCGCTCCGACCTGCACGTCCTTACCCTGGGCATATGACCCCTCATGTCGAACCCGACCCCCAGGCCGGCGCGGCCGTGAAGGCCGCCGACCGTGCGCATGTGTTCCACTCCTGGTCCGCCCAGGGCCTGATCGACCCGCTCGCCGTCGCCGGTGCCGAGGGTTCGTACTTCTGGGACTACGACGGCAACCGCTACCTCGACTTCACCAGCGGCCTCGTCTACACCAACATCGGCTACCAGCATCCCCGCGTGGTCGCCGCCATCCAGGAGCAGGCCGCGAAGCTCACCACCTTCGCGCCCGCCTTCGCCATCGACGTACGCTCCGAGGCCGCACGCCTCATCGCCGAGCGCACCCCCGGCGACCTGGACAAGATCTTCTTCACCAACGGCGGCGCCGAGGCCGTCGAGAACGCCGTACGGATGGCCCGTCTGCACACGGGCCGCCACAAGGTGCTCTCCGCCTTCCGCTCGTACCACGGCGCCACCTCCACCGCGATCAACCTCACCGGCGACCCGCGCCGCTGGGCCTCCGACACCGGCTCCGCCGGCGTCGTGCGCTTCTGGGCGCCGTTCCTCTACCGCTCGCCGTTCTACGCCGAGAACGAGCAGCAGGAGTGCGAGCGTGCCCTCGCACACCTGGAGGACACCATCGCCTTCGAGGGTCCGGCGACCATCGCCGCGATCATCCTGGAGACCGTCCCCGGCACCGCCGGCATCATGACGCCGCCGCCCGGCTACCTCGCGGGCGTCCGCGAGATCTGCGACAAGTACGGCATCGTCTTCGTCCTCGACGAGGTCATGGCCGGCTTCGGCCGCACCGGCAAGTGGTTCGCCGCCGAGCACTTCGACGTCGTGCCCGACCTGATGACCTTCGCCAAGGGCGTGAACTCCGGTTACGTGCCGCTCGGCGGCGTCGCCATCAGCGCCGAGATCGCCGCGACCTTCGACAAGCGGCCCTACCCGGGCGGACTGACCTACTCCGGTCACCCGCTGGCCTGTGCCGCCGCCGTGGCCACCATCCAGGTCATGGAGGACGAGAAGGTCGTCGAGCACTCCGCCCGCATCGGCGAGACCGTCCTCGGCCCCGGCCTGCGCGAGCTCGCCGAGCGCCACCCGTCCGTCGGCGAGGTCCGCGGCATGGGTACGTTCTGGGCGCTCGACCTGGTCAAGAACAAGGAGACCCGCGAGCCGCTCGTCCCGTACAACGCGACGGGCGCGGCCAACGCCCCGATGGCGGCGTTCGGCGCGGAGGCCAAGAAGCACGGCCTGTGGCCCTTCATCAACATGAACCGCACCCACGCCGTCCCCGCCTGCAACGTCTCGGAGGCCGAGGCCAAGGAGGGCCTCGCCGCCCTCGACGCGGCGCTGAGCGTGGCCGACGAGCACACCGCGTGAGGCGCCCGGCCGGGCGCGACGCCGGTGGCGCAAACGTCGCGTAACCGGCGTCACGGAGCCGAACCCTCCGTCTGGTCTAGGGTGTCCACCAGCCGGACGGAGGGGGGCCGAACGATGCCCGCGAGCGGAGCTGTCACCCGCAACACCCTGCGGCGGCAGATCGCGGACGCGCTCCGTGACGAGGTGCTCGCTGGGCGTTTGCAGCCCGGCGAGGAGTTCACCGTCAAGCAGATCGCCGAGCAGTACGAGGTGTCGGCGACACCCGTACGCGAAGCCCTCGTGGACCTCTCCGCGCAGGGGCTCCTCGACTCCGACCAGCACCGCGGCTTCCGGGTGCACCAGTTCACGGTCGACGACTACCGCGGCATGGTCGAGGCCCGGATGCTCGTCGTGGACGGCATCTTCCGCCGCCACGACCCCGTCGCCCATCCGCCCGGTCCCGACGTCTCCCGCGGGGTCGCGCTCGTCTCCGTGCGGCGCCGGGGCGAGGCGGCGGCGCGGGCGGCCCGCGCGGGTGACCTGGACATCCTCATCGGGTACGACATCCGCTACTGGCGCGAACTGGCCAGACTGGTCTCCAACAACGACTACATCGCCGACTTCCTGCACCGGCTGCGGGTCCAGGCGTGGGTGTTCTCCGTGCCGTATCTGCGCTCCGACCGCGATGTCCTCGGCTGGCTGTGGAGCGGTCACGTCGACCTCGTCGACGCGCTCACGCTCGGGGACGCCGAGGCGGCCGTCGCGGTCGTCCAGGCGTACAACACCCAGTCCCTGGCGTGGGCGGACCGTCTGGAGCGGCTCTCGGAGTGACGGCGGCCCGGGGGTGTCGGCGGGGGTGCCGAAGGGCAGGTCACCAGCGGGTGTGCGGCACGGACCGCGCCGACTACCCTGGCCGTCCCTGCAACTGACGGAGAGAGAGCCTCCCTTGGCCTGTGACCTGTGGCTGGTCCCTCTTGTCGACGTGCTGTGCCACAGCCCCGACAATCCCTTCGCCGAAGAGATCGCCGCCTACGACAAGGCCCTGACCGCGTCCGGTCTGCCCACCGTTCCCGTCTTCGCCTACATGCCGGGGCTCTCGGGCGACGTGGCGCCCGTCGCCGGATTCGACTACGAGGCCCTGCACTTCCTCCGCCGCGCCTATCTGCTGCTGATGTGCGGTCTCGCCGTCGAACCGGTCGACGAGCTCGGCGGTGACTACGAGCAGCTCCTCGAGATGTTCGAGGCGACCGCACAGCAGTCCCACCTGGTCTGGCACTACGACCACGCCGGCGCGTACGTCCCCGTGGACTTCCCGGCCCCGCTCTCCAACGACGAGCTCCTGGAGGGCGGCGGCCCGCTGGGGTCCTCGCACGGACTGCTGCGGGAGCTGGAGTTCGTCGCCCCGGCGATCGGGATCGACCCGGCCAACCCGCCGGCCGCCCCGCTCCCGCCGGAGCGTCCGACCGCGCTCGAGGAGCCGGCGGGGGCCATCGCGTACGACGACAGTCCGTTCGCGCGCGAGCGCCATGTGTGGCTGGGGCTGCACGCGGCGGCGACGCGGAGCCTCGGACAGGGCTCGATGATCATCCTGAGCTGAGCCGGGCGGACACCCGGCCTGCGGGACGGGCGCCCCTCCACGAAAGGCGCCCGTCCCGTCCTGCCTCCGCTCAGCGCGGCTCCGGCGGCCGCTGTCGCGGCATGTTCGGGCGGGTGCCCGGAGGCAGCGGGAAGCGGGACGAGGGGTGAGAGCCCTCAGGGCGGGCGGCGCCGGCACCCACCGACTGGAGGGCCAGCGGCGCGGGGCCCGAGCGGAACTCGATCATCCAGTCCGCCGTCTCCGCCCGTACGAGCTCCGTCACGTCCTCCGAGAACCGCCGCAGCACCCCGAGGCAGCGCTCCGCCGCCTCGCTCGCGGTCCCCTCAGTGGGCCCGAGGACCTCCCGTACGCTCTCCGACGCCCAGTCGAACTGCAGCGCCTGCAGTCTGCGCTGCACCGCCTGGGCCGTCGCCACGTCCCTAATCCAGCCGGACGTCAGCCCGAAGTACCGGTCGCAGACCAGACAGGCCGCGCCGAGCAGCAGCGACAGGTACCCCCAGCCCGCCGCCCCGTCCGCGACGTCGGTGACGTCGAGCAGCGGCAGCGCCGCGCCCGCGATCACGCCCAGCGCCGTGCCGACCCGCAGGATCCGGGCGCAGCGACGCTTCCAGACCCGGTCGGACAGATACCACTCCGCCGTGCGCAGAGCATTGGACTCGACCCAGCGGTAGAGCTCGTCCAGACGCTCCGCAGGCTCGCCCCAGTCGCCGAGCGGGAACGGCGTCCCGGTCAGATCGCGGCTCGCGGCGGGCCCCCCGGGCTGTCCCGGCTGCCCCGGCTGCTGCGGCGGCTGCATCTCCGGCTGCTGGCTCACCGGGGCACTCCTCTGTTCAGCTCGGCGCTCGTGTCCTTCTGTGACGTGCGGTGCACGTGGTGCCTGCCCTTCCTACCGCCGAATGGTGGGCTGTGGGCCCGGAATCCCGGGTTTTCCGCCCACAAGGGGGTCTTGATCAGGTAGAGGAGCCCGCAGTTTCTCACTCGAAAGAGTTGTGGCGGCAGGCCGGGCATGGACCACGTAGGCTCGGCCGTACCGAACGTCAGTCGTCACATCAGTCGTCCGGATGTCATCCGTATACCGTCGAAATGCCAGGAGTGACCGTGATTCCCGGTGGTGGCCAGCCCAACATGCAGCAGCTCCTCCAGCAGGCCCAGAAGATGCAGCAGGATCTCGCGCGCGCCCAGGAGGAGCTCGCCGCGACCGAGGTCGAGGGCCAGGCGGGCGGTGGCCTGGTGGCGGCGACGGTCACCGGCTCCGGCGAGCTGCGCGGCCTGGTGATCGACCCCAAGGCCGTCGACCCCGAGGACACCGAGACGCTGGCCGACCTGATCGTGGCCGCCGTCCAGGCCGCCAACGACAACGCGCAGCAGCTCCAGCAGGCCAAGCTCGGCCCGCTGACGCAGGGCCTGGGCGGAATGCCGGGCCTCGGCTTCTGAGCCGCTTCCGCGCCCGGGCTTCTAAGGCGCCCCGGCAGCCACTACCGTAAGAATCAAGCACTTCTCAGAAGGGCGTTCCGTTGTACGAAGGCGTGGTTCAGGACCTCATCGACGAGCTGGGCAGGCTGCCCGGCGTCGGTCCCAAGAGCGCGCAGCGGATCGCCTTCCACATCCTCCAGGCCGAGCCCACCGACGTACGCCGTCTCGCGCACGCGCTCCTGGAGGTCAAGGAGAAGGTCAGGTTCTGCGCGGTCTGCGGCAACGTGGCACAGCAGGAGCAGTGCAACATCTGCCGCGACCCACGCCGGGACCTGTCGGTCATCTGTGTCGTCGAGGAGCCGAAGGACGTCGTGGCGATCGAGCGGACGCGCGAGTTCCGCGGGCGCTACCACGTACTCGGCGGCGCGATCAGCCCGATCGAGGGCGTCGGCCCGGACGACCTGCGCATCCGCGAGCTGCTCGCGCGGCTGGCGGACGGGACGGTCACCGAGCTGATCCTCGCGACCGACCCGAACCTGGAGGGCGAGGCCACCGCGACGTACCTGGCGCGGATGATCAAGCCCATGGGCCTCAAGGTCACGCGTCTGGCGAGCGGACTGCCGGTCGGCGGCGATCTGGAGTACGCCGACGAGGTCACGCTGGGGCGTGCCTTCGAGGGGCGGCGACTGCTAGATGTATGACGACAGGGTTCGCACGCCCGCGCCCGAAGGAGGCACTCGCGATGTCTGACGCCACACTGCACGCGATCACGCAGGATCCGGACGACTTCGCGGTCCAGATCGCCGACTCGATCGAGTCCTTCATCGTGGCCACCACGGAAGTGGCCAAGGGCGACGAGCCCGACAGTGCGGTGCCGTTCCTGCTCCTGGAGATCTCCCAGCTGCTGCTCGCCGGCGGCCGCCTGGGCGCGCACGAGGACATCGTCCCGGACGAGCGGTACGAGACCGACACGGGTCCCGAGCCGGACGTGGACGAGCTGCGCGAGCGGTTCGCGGTGATGCTGGACCCGGTGGACGTCTTCTCGGAGGTCTTCGACCCGTACGAGCCGCGCAAGGCGCCGGTTCCGGCCCGGATCTCCGACAACCTCGCCGACATCGTCACCGACCTGCGGCACGGGCTGGCCCACTACAGGGCCGGGCGCGTGAGCGAGGCGCTGTGGTGGTGGCAGTTCTCCTACTTCTCCAACTGGGGCCCGACGGCCTCGGCGACCCTGCGGGCGCTGCAGTCCCTCGTCGCGCACGTCCGTCTCGACCAGCCGCTGGCGGCCCTGGACGGCCTCGACACGGACGAGGACCTGACCGAGGACGACCTCGCGGAGGAGGCGGGCCGGGTCATGGCGGAGGAGATCGCGGGCCCGCTGGGGCTGGGCACGCTGAAGAAGTAGCGCCTGCCGCCTTCCTGCCATCAGGGGGGCATGGCAGGTGGGGGACGGTCAAGAACGTTGCTGTGGACCGGCATTGGCGTCACCGGGGCCGTCAACGGACGCACCTCCCTGGACGCCGCCCAGGTGCGGACGGTCTGCGCCACGCTGGGCCATCTGCCGCTCGCCGTCGCCCAGGCCCGCCGCCTACTGCGCCGAGACCCGGACGACGCCCGCCGAGTACCTCGACCAACTCCGTCGATACCCGGGTGAGTTGTACGAGACACCGGGCGACGGGCGGCAGCCCGTCGCCCGGACCTGGCGGCTCACTCTCGACCGCCTCGTGGCCGTCGATCCGCTCACCGGGACCATCCTGCGGGTCCTCGCCTGGGGGGCCCGACCGGATCCCCCGGCAGCTCCTCGACCGGCTCGGCCCGGCGCCCGTGGTGCGGCGCGCGGTCGGCCGGCTCGCCGCGCACGGCATGGTGACGCTGCACGAGACGACGCTCGGTGAGCGCGGGCGGCTGCTCGGTCCGGACCACCCGGAGACACTGACCTCGCGACTGAACCTGGTCCGGCTGTACGAGGCCGTGGGAGAGGTCGAGCGGGCGGCGGCCGGTTTCGAGGCGGTGGTCGCCGACGCCGTACGGGCGCTGGGGGAGGAGCACCCCTTCACCGTCCACCTGCTGCACGTACGGCCACCGGGCTGACCGCCTTCCGTGTGTGAGGCCGCCCACACCCCTGCGTACCACCGGCTCTCCCGGGCAGACGGAGTCCCATGGGCGGCCCGGGCGTTCGGCCGAGATCACTTCCTGAGCGGGACATCTCAGGATCTGATATACGGTCGGCGATTCCGGGCCGCTCGTTAAACTGAGCCGACCGCAGTAATGACTGCGGCAGAGACTGAGCGAGGAGCGCACGTGGGCCTTGTCGTGCAGAAGTACGGAGGCTCCTCCGTTGCCGATGCCGAAGGCATCAAGCGCGTCGCCAAGCGGATCGTGGATGCCAAGAAGAACGGCCACCAGGTGGTCGTCGTGGTTTCCGCGATGGGCGACACGACGGACGAGTTGATCGATCTCGCCGAGCAGGTATCCCCGATCCCTGCCGGGCGTGAGTTCGACATGCTGCTGACCGCCGGAGAGCGGATCTCCATGGCCCTGCTGGCCATGGCGATCAAAAACCTGGGCCACGAGGCCCAGTCGTTCACGGGCAGCCAGGCCGGTGTCATCACCGACTCGGTCCACAACAAAGCGCGCATCATCGATGTCACGCCGGGGCGGATCCGTACCGCCCTCGACGAGGGCAACATCGCGATCGTGGCCGGCTTTCAGGGCGTGTCCCAGGACAAGAAGGACATCACCACGCTGGGGCGTGGCGGGTCCGACACGACGGCCGTCGCGCTGGCCGCCGCGCTCGACGCCGAGGTCTGCGAGATCTACACCGACGTCGACGGTGTGTTCACGGCCGACCCGCGCGTGGTGAAGAAGGCGAAGAAGATCGACTGGATCTCCTTCGAGGACATGCTGGAGCTCGCCGCCTCCGGCTCCAAGGTGCTGCTGCACCGGTGCGTCGAGTACGCACGCCGATACAACATCCCGATCCACGTCCGCTCGTCCTTCTCGGGGCTGCAGGGCACCTGGGTCAGCAACGAGCCGCAAGGGGACCGCAAGGTGGAGCAGGCCATCATCTCGGGCGTCGCCCACGACACCTCCGAGGCGAAGATCACCGTCGTCGGTGTGCCGGACAAGCCGGGCGAGGCCGCGGCCATCTTCCGGGCCGTCGCGGACGCCGAGATCAACATCGACATGATCGTGCAGAACGTGTCCGCCGCCTCCACCGGTCTGACGGACATCTCCTTCACGCTTCCCAAGGCCGAGGGCCGCAAGGCCATGGACGCCCTGGACAAGGCGAAGGGCGCGATCGGCTTCGACTCGCTGCGCTACGACGACCAGATCGGCAAGATCTCCCTGGTCGGCGCGGGTATGAAGACGAACCCGGGCGTCACCGCGTCCTTCTTCCAGGCGCTGTCCGACGCCGGTGTGAACATCGAGCTGATCTCGACCTCCGAGATCCGCATCTCGGTGGTCACCCGTGCGGACGATGTGAACGAGGCCGTGACGGCCGTCCACACCGCCTTCGGGCTCGACAGCGACTCGGACGAGGCCGTCGTCTACGGCGGCACCGGCCGGTGACGAACCGATGACCGCCAAGCCGACGCTCGCGGTCGTGGGAGCGACCGGGGCCGTCGGTGCGGTGATGCTCCAGCTCCTGTCGCAGCACGCCGACGTCTGGGGCGAGATCCGACTCGTCGCCTCCCCGCATTCGGCCGGCCGCAAGCTGGCCGTGCGCGGGGAGGAGGTCGAGGTCCTCGCGCTGAGCGAGGACGTCCTGGAGGGTGTCGACCTCGCCCTCTTCCTCGTGCCCGAGGACATCGCGGCGCGGTGGGCGCCGATCGCCGCCGCCAAGGGCGCGGTGGTCGTGGACACCTCCGCCGCGTTCCGGGCCGACCCGGACGTGCCGCTGGTCGTCCCGGAGATCAATCCCCACGCCGCACGGGTACGGCCGCGGGGCATCGTGGCGAGCCCGGGCTGCTCCACGCTGGCGCTGATCGTCGCCGTGGGAGCCCTGCACGCCGAGTTCGGGGTCGGTGAGCTGGTGGTGACCGCCCAGCAGGCCGCGAGCGGGGGCGGGCAGGCGGGTGTGGCGGCCCTGCGCGAGCAGCTGTCGCTGGTGGCCGGGACCGAGCTGGGCAACCATCCCGGCGACGTACGGCGGGCCGTCGGTGACGACACCGGGCCCTTCCCCGGTCCCGTCGCGCTCAACGTGGTGCCCTGGTCCGGGTCCCTGGGGGAGGACGGCTGGTCCTCCGAGGAGCTGCGCATCCGTGAGGAGACGCGCAAGATCCTCGACCTTCCCGGGCTTCCGGTGGCGGCCACGTGCGTGCGCGTCCCGGTCGTGACCGCGCACTCCGTCTCCGTCCACGCGCGGTTCGAGCAGCCGGTGAGCGTCGCGCGGGCGCACGAGATCCTGGCGACCTCGCCGGGTGTGGTCCTCTACGACGATCCGGCCTCGGGCGACTTCCCCACGCCCGCCGATGTCGTGGGCACGGATCCGGTCTGGGTGGGGCGGGTGCGTCGATCGATGGACGACGAGCGTGCGCTCGAGTTCTTCGTCTGCGGCGACAACCTCCGCAAGGGCGCGGCGCTGAACGCCGTACAGATCGCGGAGTCGATCATTCGCCCGGAGCGCCCCAATGGTCCAGACCATCTGGATGTTCGCGAGCGCCCCTGAGCGTCCCCGAGTGTCCGGAAATCGGCGACACGAGATCGTTGGAGTTTGTAGCATCTGTGAACACCCTGTGAGCAAGTCGGCGTCGGATGCCCCTTGAACTGGGGTGACGGCATGTTCGACGATGCTCTTCCCGCTTGCCGCAACCGGTAGTTGGGTGGGCCGCGTCTCTGCGTGCGCTCTGGTGGTGTATCGCATGAGGTGCTGTTAAAACGGGGCATTGGGGAAGATCGGGTACGCATGATGACAAGTGGCTCACCGTCAAAAACGGTGGCGTACTCGTACAACCCTGACGGGGGGAAGCGTGTCCAACAGGCGTGGCAGAGGTACTCGACATCACAGCGGTCGTCCCGCTCCGAGGCGCGGCAGTCGTCCCCTTGCGGGGCGGGCTCGCAGCCCCCGTACGCGGCGCCTCGGCGCGCCCGCTCACGCGCCCGCGTCCGGCCGGCGGCATGCCGGTGATCGCTCCCGTGCCCACCGGCACCCGGACGTCCGGTGTGATCGGCATCCCCTCGCCGCGCGAGAGCGCTGAAGGCATCGTGGCCGCGGGCACCACCGTCGATCACCTGACCGAGACGTATCGAGCGCACTACCGTTCGCTCCTCGGCCTGGCCGCGCTGCTCCTCGACGACACGGCCTCCTGCGAGGACGTCGTCCAGGAGGCGTTCATCCGCGTCCACTCCGCCCGCAACCGGGTCCGGGACCCCGAGAAGACGCTGGCGTATCTGCGTCAGACGGTCGTCAACCTGTCCCGTTCCGCGCTCCGCCGCCGCATCCTCGGACTCAAGCTGCTGTCCAAGCCGATGCCGGACATGGCGAGCGCGGAAGAGGGCGCGTACGACCAGCTGGAGCGGGACGCGCTCATCAAGGCGATGCGCGGGCTGCAGCGGCGGCAGCGTGAGGTGCTGGTGCTCCGGTACTTCGCGGACATGACGGAGGCACAGGTCGCCGAGACGCTCGGCATATCCCTGGGGTCGGTGAAGGCGTACGGCTCGCGTGGCATCGCGGCGCTGCGCGTCGCGATGGAGGCGACGGCATGAGCTCCGAAGGCAAGGGCCCGGACGACAAGGGCCCCGATGCGACGAGCGGGCTGCCCGACGAGCGTCGCGACGACATGGGACACGGCATTGTGAACGACGGGCCGGACAGCGGGACGCCCGAGAGTGACGCGACCGCCGGTCAGGCGACCGGCAGCGGGGCGTCCGAGGTTGAGGTGTCCGACGGCGGGGCGACCGGCCGTGGGGCTTCCGATGGACGGGCCACCGGCGGTGGTGCTTCCGGCAGCGGGGCGTCCGATGGTCGGGCGACCGGCGGTGGGACGTCCGACGGCGGGGTCTCCGAGGTCGAGGCGTCCGATGGCCGGGCGACCGGCGGTGGGACTTCAACTGGTGGTGCGCCCGGCAGCGGGTTGTCCGACAGGAGGCTGTCCGACGACAGGGCCTCCGACAGCGCGGCCTTCGGCAACTGGGCGTCCGACCACAGGGCGTCCGACAGCGGCGTGCCCGGCGCCGGTGCGCCCGGCGACGAGTGGGCCGCGGGCGGCCTGCTCAAGGGTGCCGACCTCTTCGGGGGCAACTCCTCCTTCGCGGGCGACGAGCTTGCGCTGCGGCGCCTGCTCCACGGCGCCGTGGCGGACCTTCACCCCTCCGACGGCGCGCTGGACCACCTGCGCCGCGCGGTGCCCGTACGGCGCACCCGCAAGCGTCAGGCCATCGTCGGCTTCGCCGCGGCCGCGGTGCTGATCGGCACGGCCGTCCCCGCCTTCGTGCACGTCGCCAACTCGGGTGGCATCACCGCCGACCAGGCCGTGAACGCCGGCCACGGCGAGCAGGCCCAGGGCGGCACCGGCACCGAGACGGGCGTCGAGGGCGGTCAGCAGACCGCGGGCACGCCGACCGGCGCCGCGAGCCCGAGCCAGGGCGCGGCCGAGGGCGCGGGCAAGCCCGAACAGTCCGAGGCCGGGAAGTCGGGCGGCGCGGGCACCGGTTCGACGCCGCCGGAGGATTCCCTGCCGGACTCGTCCTCGCCGGCGTGCGAGGCTGGGCAGCTGGGCGTCAGCTCGGCGCAGGCGGGCGGCCCGGACGCCGAGGGCAAGGTCTACGGCACCTTCCGCATCGCCAACGTCTCCGGCAAGGAGTGCGTGGTGAGCGGCGGTGGCAGCGTCGGCTTCCAGGCCCTGGGTGCGGCGGACGGTTCCAAGATCTCGGTCGTGGCGCACACGGCCGGCGACGCGGCGAGCGGCCTTCCCGACCCCTCGCAGGAGTCGCCCACGCTGGTCCTCAAGCCGGACAACGCGTACGAGGTGAAGTTCGCCTGGGTCCCCAAGGAGACCTGCCCGACGGTCAACCCCTCGCCGGACCCGAGCACCACGACGGACGGCGCGGGCGGTACGTCCGCGGGGGCGACGGGGTCGACCGGCAACGGCGCGGAAGCGGACGGCGCGGGGACTCAGCTCGGCACCGAGGGGACGCCCGCGGACGGCAGTGTCGCGGTCAGCCACACCGCGGAGGCGGGCGGCCCGCAGGCGGCCACGACGATCCCGAACGCCTGCGCCGGCACGATCTACCGCACGGGCGTCCTCGACGCGTCCTAGGGACGCCCCACAGGGGCCACCGGTGCCCCGAGACCCGGGAGTCGGCGCCCGAGCCTCGGGGCACCGGGCTTTGCGAGGCGGCCGGGCTGGGCACCGGGCTTCGGGGCGGCCAGGCTGGGCGCCGGCCTTGCCGGGGCACCCGCCTTTGCAGGCGCCGGGCTTCGAGGGCGCGGGACTTCTCGCGTGCCGGGCCGCGGGGCGGCCAGGCTGGGCACCGGCCTTTCCCGGGCACCCACCTTTGCAGGCGCCGCGCTTCTCGGCCGCCGGCCTTTCCCGGGCACCCACCTTTGCAGGCGCCGCGCTTCTCGGCCGCCGGCCTTTCCCGGGCACCCGCCTTCGCGGGCGCCGGGCTTCGAGATGCGCCAGGCGCCTCGGGCCGCCCGGCTAGAGGCCCAGCGCCTCGTCCCGTTGGGCCTCCACCTCGCGGCGCAGCAGGCGGAACCACATGAAGATCACGAAGCCGGCGAAGACGAACCACTCCGCCGTGTAGCCGAGGTTCTGGAACGCCTTCAGATCCAGCGACGTGCCCGCCGCGGCGGCCGCCGGGACCGGCGTCAGCCCGGCCGGGGAGTCCACGACCGTGACCCACGCGTCGTACACCTCGTCGGTGACCAGGTTGATCAGGGCGCTCGCGCTGATCATGCCGAGCTGGCCCTCGGGGAGCCCGCCCGCCGCGTGCACGCCCTTGGTCCCCGCGTTCTCGGACGCCTGGAGGGCGCCCACCACGGTGACCTCGCCGGACGGCGGGGCCGGTGCCTTCGCACCGGCCGGCAGCCAGCCCCGTACCACCGGCAGGGACTTGCCGCCGTCCGTCTTCAGCATCGTCAGCACATAGCTGCCACGCCGGCCGTCCAGCTCACGGTCCGGTACCAGGAACTGCTCCCCGTACCGGCCGCTCGCCTCCGCGTGCCGGCCGGACGTCTGCTTGTCCACCGGCAGCAGCTCGTCCAGCGGCTCGGTCCTCAGCGTGCCCGGGTCCGGGGCCTGCTCCGCCTCCCGGTGCGAGTCGACGCGGTCCTCGAACTTGCCCATCTGCCAGGTCCCCATGAACAGGCAGAACGGGATCGCCAGCAGGACGAAGACGTTGATCCCCCACCAGCGGGGCGTTTTCAGGAACCGGTACACCCCTCCACGGTACGCAGCCGCCTCACCCCGCGACCGGGCGGGTCCCCAGGTGACGCGCGGCGAAGGCCAGCTCCAGACGGACCTGCTTGATCCGTTCCTCCACCACCAGGGAGCCGTGTCCCGCGTCGTACCGGTACACCTCGTGCACCGCGGACCGGGCCGCCAGCCGGTCCACGTAGTTGTCGATCTGCCGGATCGGGCAGCGCGGGTCGTTCACACCCGCCGAGATGTAGACCGGGGCCGTGACCTTGTCCACGTACGTCAGCGGGGACGAGACCTCGAACCGCTCCGGCACCTCCTCAGGCGAGCCGCCGAACAGCGTCCGGTCCAGCGCCTTCAAGGCCTCCATCTCGTCCTCGTACGCCGTCACGTAGTCCGCGACCGGGACGGCGGCGAGCCCCACCGACCAGGCGTCCGGCTGCGTCCCGAGCCCCAGCAGCGTCAGATACCCGCCCCACGAGCCGCCCGACAGGACCAGCTTCGCCGGGTCGGCGAGACCCGAGGCGACCGCCCACTCGCGGACCGCGGCGACGTCCTCCAGCTCGATCAGGCCGACCCGGTGCTTGAGCGCGTCCGTCCACTCCCGGCCGTAACCCGTCGAGCCGCGGTAGTTGACGCGGACCACCGCGTAGCCGTGGTCGAGCCAGGCCGCCGGGGCCGAGGCGAAGGCGTCGCTGTCGTGCCAGGCCGGCCCGCCGTGCACCTCGAAGATCGTGGGGAACGGCCCCTCGCCCTCGGCCGGCCGCTGCACGAGCGCGTGGATCCGGCCGCCGGGCCCCTCCACCCACACGTCCTCCACCGGCACCGACCCCGGTGCCTTCGCGCCCGGAGGGTCGAGGACGATCCCGCCGTCCGTCGAGCGCACCACCGGCGGCTGCGCCGCCGAGGACCACAGGTACTCCACGGTGCCGTCCGGCCTGGTCGTGGCTTCCGAGACCGAACCGGCCGGGGTCTCCACCCGCACCAGCGCGCCCGTCGCGATGTCGTACCGCCACAGCTCGCTGCGCGCCTCGAAGCTGTGCACGATCAGCAGACCCGTGCCGTCCTCGTACCACTCCGCCGACACGTCGCCCGGCAGATCGAGCCGGAGGTCGGTCTCCTGGCCCGTCGTCACGTCCCACAGCAGAGGCTCCCAGCGCCCCCGTCGCTGATGGCCGACGAGCAGCCGGGTGTCACCGTCCACCGGCGCGAAGCCCAGCACCGCGAGGCCCAGCTCCTCCGTACCGCCCTTGGAGTCGTCCAGCTCGGCCACCACCGAGGAGTCCTCGGCGCGCAGCACCCGCAGGGCCGAGTGCATCGCGTCGCCGTGCTCCGTGTGCTCGATCGCGATCAGCGAGCCGTCGTGCGAGAGGTCCCCCACGCCGGCCGACTCCCGGTGCCGGTAGATCTCCACCGGCGCCGCGTCGCCGCGGACGAGATGGACCGTCGAACCCTCCTCGTCCGTCGAGCGGCCGACGACCACCGTGCCGCCGCGGCCGATCGCGAGTCCCGCCGGATACGAGGCCGCGAGCCCGGGCACCGCGGGCTCGTCCGCGCCGCCGCCGAAGGGCTGGCGCATCCACACCCCGAACTCGTCCCCGTCCGTGTCCGAGAACCACCAGATCCACTGCCCGTCCGGGGACAGCGTGCCGTCCGTCGTCCCGTTCGGCCGGTCCGTCACCTGCCGCTGCTCGCCCGTCGCCCGGTCCCAGGCGTACAGCTCGTACGTCCCCGTCGCGTTGGACACGAACAGCGAGCGGTCCGGTGCCTCCTCGGCCCACTCGGGCAGGGACACCCGCGGCGCCCGGAACCGCTGCTCCCACACCGGGATCTCCGGTGACGGGCCCGAGCCGTCGGCGCTGTCACCCGGTCGGTCTGCGATCTCATTGGTCTCAGTCATGGCCCCCATGATGCTCCGGTCCGCCGACAATCCGTTCGCATCGTCCGCAACCTGTGGATAACCTCCCGGGCATGTACGCACCGACGCCCGACGACTGGCACGAGGCCAACCGTGCCCGCTGGGACGAACGAGTCCCGATCCACGCCGCCAGCGAGTTCTACGACCTCGACGCGTTCCGGGCCGGCAAGGAGGCGCTGCGCGACTTCGAGCTCGCGGAGGTCGGCGACGTCACCGGCCGTTCCCTCCTCCACCTCCAGTGCCACATCGGCCTGGACACCCTGTCCTGGGCCCGGCGCGGAGCCTCGCACGTCGTCGGCCTGGACTTCTCCGAGCCCGCCGTCGAGACGGCCCGCTCGCTCGCCGCCGACCTCGGCCTGTCCGCGGACCGGGCCGCGTTCGTCGCCGCCGACGCGTACGACGCCGCCGAGGCCGTCCCCGACTCCTCGTACGACATCGTCTACACCGGCACCGGGGCGCTGAACTGGCTCCCCGACATCGAGCGCTGGGCCGAGACCGCCGCCTCGCTCGTCGCCCCGGGCGGATTCCTGTACGTCGCCGAGTTCCATCCGATCACCGACTCCCTCGACGACGAGACGGGGAGCCGGATCGTCAACGACTACTTCGTACGCGAACCGTGGGTGGACACCAGCTCGGGCACGTACGCGGACATGGAGGCCGCCACCGTCCACAACCGGAGCGTGGAGTGGGTGCACCCGGTCGGCGAGGTCGTCACGGCCGTCGCCAAGGCGGGGCTGCGCATCGAGTTCCTCCACGAGCACGACGTCTCGCTCTACTCCCGGTACGAGACGCTCCAGCGGCAGGAGGACGGGTACTACCGCTTCCCGGCCGACCGGCCGCGGATCCCGCTGATGTACTCGCTCAAGGCGTCCCGCCCGCGCTGACGCGGATCACCGCGCGGCCGCCGGCCAGGTCGACCGTGGACCGGTGCGGCGGCGCGCCGTCCTCCTCGTCGTCCCGCAGCACGAGCGCGCTCTGCCGCTCCTTGAGCTCGTTCTGCTTGCCCTGCGAGAAGGTGGCGTGCAGCTGCTCGAAGCCGGTCGAGGAGACCTGGCCGCTGCGTCGGCCGAGCCCGGTCGCGCGCAGGATCTGGTCGGCGAAGGCGACCACGGTCAGCAGGATGACCAGCCCCGGCAGCGTCACGAACACGGCGAACTCCATGCCGCTCATTGTCCGGGATGCCGGCCGGAAAGGGCAGGGCTCGCGCAGGCGGTGTCAGCCGCGGGGGGTGTCCGACGCCGAACCGGCCGGGGGCGTCTGCCGGTGCGATCCGGTGATCGTCTTCGACAGACGGCTGCGGACGACGGCGGTGCCGATCGCGCCGGCGAGCGCGGCTGCGCCGAGGCCCAGGGCGAGGACGGACGGGCCGGAGTCGGAGACGACCTCGGCGGGGACGGTTGCCGCCGCCTCGGCGGCTGTCTGGAGGGGGTGCATGTCCCCAGGGGACCGGACCGCGCCCCACCGGGCCACCTGACGGCCCCCGATCGGGGTCCGGGGCAGGCGGCCCCGCGGCTCAGGCGCTGTCGGGCGCGTGGGTGCGGAGCCGGGCTTCGAGGCCGTCGAGGATGGCCTCCACACCGAACTCGAACTTCTCGCTCATCACCGCGGCGGGGTCGACACTCTGCTGGGCCTCCATGCGGGCGCGCAGCCGCGGGTACTGGGACGCGATCCCGTACGCCCATTCGGTGACGCTCTGCGCCGGCTTGCCCTCGTCGCCCTTGCCCCGGGGGGCCTGCGCGGTGGCGATCGTGGCCTCGGTCGCGTCGACGAGCAGGGTGCCGGCCACGAAGGTGAAGGCGGAGTTGACCGCCCAGTCGAGCTCCCAGTCCTTGAAGCCGGCCGCTTCGTAGATCGCGCACGAGTGGTCCTGGAAGCGGGCCATGCCGTGGCCGTAGACGAAGTGCGAGCTGATCGCCGGGACGAGCCAGGGATGGCGCTTGCCCAGCGCGTACGTGTCGTGCACGAGCGCGCGGGCGGCGGCGCGCCAGCCGACCTCGGCAGGGTCGAGGAACGTCAGCTCGCTCCACACCGAGTCGGCCGCGAGCACGACGAGGCTCTCCTTGCTGCCGACATGCCAGTACATGGCCGTCGCCGCCGAACCCAGCCGCTGGCCGAGCCTGCGCATGCTCAGTCCGTCGATGCCCTCGCTGTCGAGCAGCTCGACGGCGGCTCGGACGATCTGGTCTCGGGTCAAGGTCTCACGCGGCATGGACTCAGCGTAGCCGACTTTCTTGCACGGTGTTCAACTCGGGGGTTGCGCACTGCCCGAGTCGTCTTTTACGGTGTTCAAGTCAGCGCAGTTGAACACCGTAAAAGTGAGGGGTGACCACAGTGACGGCCACGACCATCGCCGCACCGGCCACGGCCATCGAGGCCGTCGGGCTGCGGAAGTCGTACGGGGAGAAGCTGGTCCTCGACGGGATCGACCTGCGGATCGAGGAGGGCACGATCTTCGCGCTGCTCGGTCCGAACGGCGCCGGCAAGACGACGACCGTGGAGATCCTCTCCACCCTCGTCCGCGCCGACGGCGGCCAGGCCCGGGTCGCCGGCCACGACCTGACCCGGCAGGCCGACGGCGTGCGCCGGTCGATAGGCGTCACCGGCCAGTTCGCGGCGGTGGACGGTCTCCTGAACGCCGAGGAGAACCTGCTCCTGATGGCCGACCTGCACCACCTCGACCGCCGCGAGGCCCGACGCCGCACCGCCGAGCTCCTGGAGCGCTTCGAGCTCACCGAGGCGGCGAGGAAGCCGGTCTCCACCTTCTCCGGAGGTATGCGGCGCAAGCTCGACCTGGCCATGACGCTGGTCGGCGAACCGCGGATCATCTTCCTCGACGAGCCCACCACCGGCCTCGACCCCCGCAGCCGCCGCACCATGTGGGAGATCATCCGCCGCCTGGTCGCCGAGCAGGGCGTGACCATCTTCCTCACCACGCAGTACCTCGAAGAGGCCGACCAACTCGCCGACCGCATCGCCGTCCTGGACCGCGGCCGCCTCGTCGCCGAAGGAACGGCGGAGGAGCTGAAGCGCCGCATCCCGGGCGGACACATCCGCCTCGCCTTCGCCGACGAGTCCCGACTCGCCACCGCGGCCGCTCTCTTCGCCGGATCCGCCGCGGACCACGAGGAGCTCACCCTCCGCATCGCCGGCGACGGCAGCCTTCCCACCCTCCGCGCCGTCCTCGACGTCCTGGACGACGCCTCCGTCCCCGCCGAGAGCCTCACCGTCCACACCCCGGACCTCGACGACGTCTTCCTCGCCCTGACCGGCTCCGCCAACGCCCCGAAGGAGAACGCCCGATGAGCACGAACACGATCACGAGGACGAACCCGAACGCGAGCGCGGTCACGGGCGGGAACGGCAAGCCGAAGTCGTACGCGCTGCGCGACTCGATGACGATGCTGCGCCGCAATCTCAAGCACCAGCTGCGCTATCCGTCCATGACGATCGCGATCGTCGCGATGCCGGTCCTGATGCTGCTGCTCTTCGTGTTCGTCTTCGGCAGCGCGCTCGGCGAGGGCATCGGGCTCGCGGGCGACCTCGGCGCGTACACCGATTACGTCACGCCGGGCATCATCCTGATGGCCGTCACGTCCGGCTCGATCTCGACCGCCGTGTCCGTCTGCACCGACATGACCGAAGGCATCGTCAACCGCTTCCGGACCATGTCGATCTCCCGCGGATCGGTGCTGACCGGTCATGTCTTCGGCAACCTGATCCAGGTGACGGTCATCCTGGTCATCGTCGTCGGCGTGGCCCTCGCGGTCGGCTTCCGGCCGGAGGCCACCTTCGTCGAATGGCTCGCCGCGCTCGGTCTGGTGCTGTTCCTCGCGTTCGGCCTCAGCTGGATCTCGGCCGCCATGGGCATGGGTGCCAAGACGGTCGAGGCGGCGAGCAACGCGCCGATGCCGCTGACCTTCCTGCCCTTCCTCGGCAGCGCCGTCGTCACCACCGACTCGATGCCGACCGGACTGAGCTGGTTCGCCGAGTACCAGCCCTTCACCCCGATCAACGAGACCCTCCGGGGACTGCTGCTCGGCACCGAGATCGGCAACAACGCCTGGATCGCGCTCGCCTGGTGCGCGGGGCTCGCCCTGGTCGGCTACTTCTGGTCCCGCTCGGCCTTCAACCGCGAGGCCACCCGCTGACGTCTAGGGTCTTTCGTTTGGATCAGGCCGAACCCGGCAAGATCCAAACGAGAGGCCCTAGGACAGCCAGGCCATGCCGATGAGCAGGAAGACCACGAAGGCTATGCCGCCGGCCACGGCGGCGGTCTTCCTGGGACGGCGCCGGGAGAGGGCGGCAAGACCGCCCTCGCTCCGGCGCGCTTGTCGTCGTGGAGCGGCGACGGCGGACTGAGGCCGGGCTTGAGGCCGCGGCTGAGGCTGGGGCTGAGGCGCCCGGGACCGCGCCTGCGGCTGCGGCATCGACGGCGCGTGGCGGGGCTGCTGACGCGGTTGAGGGTGGTGCTGGGGGTGCTGCCGGCGCTGATGCGGCTGACTCGGCTGAGCATGGGGCTGCGGGTGACCGCGCCAGGCGCCCGAGGAGAACCAGTCCGCGATCGCCTGGGCCGGGGGTCTCTGCTCGGGCTCCTTGGCCAGCAGCGTGAGGAGGTACGCCTCGAACGCGTCGGGCAGCCCCACTCCGAGCTGCCGGGGCGGCGCGGGCGGAGTGTCGATGTGCTGGTACAGCAGGGCGGTCGCGGTGTCGCCCTGGAACGGAGGCCGTCCGGTGAGGAGTTGGTACAGCACGCAGCCGAGCGAGTACACGTCCGACGCCGGCGACGCGGGCCGGCCGAGAGCACGCTCGGGGGCGAGGTAGAGGCCGGTGCCGACGATCTGTCCCGTGGTGGTGAGCCCGGCGGAGGGGTCGTCGACGAAGCGGGCGATGCCGAAGTCCGCGAGCTTCACGGTCCCGTCGCCGTCGAGCAGCAGGTTCCCGGGCTTGATGTCCCGGTGCACGACACCTTCCCGGTGTGCGGCGGCCAGCCCGGCGGCGGCGTGGGCGGCGACATGGGCCACCCGCTCCGCGGGCAGCACGAGCGGGTTCCCCGGGTTTCCGGCGAGGCTCTCCCCTTCGACCAACTCCATGACGAGGAACAGCTTTCCGTCCCACGTACCGAAGTCGAAGACGCCGACGACATGCGGATGACTCAGCCGCGCCGCCGTCTGCGCCTCCAGCCGGAACCGGTCGGCCGCCGAGGGGTCGGTCCCGTGACCCAGCATCAGCTTCACGGCCACGGCCCGCCCGAGCACCTCGTCGGTGGCCTGCCACACCTCGCCCATGCCGCCACGCCCGACACACGAGTGGAGCCGATATCGGTCCGCGACCAGCACCTGAGACCCAGCCTTTCGACGGCAAGCCAACCTGACAGGCAAGCCAACCTGACAGAGCACGCGTCGCCGTACCCCGCTGTCGGCGCCCGATGCCGTTCCAGGGTAGGCGGCTTGATCGACATCTCGTCCACGAGCCCCGGCGCAGTGGGGGGCTCAGGGGATCAGAGCGCCGCTTCTACGTGCTCCTCCCGCTCGGATCGGGCGCCGGTCCCGAGGACCTTCCCGTGGCGTATCTCCGAAGCGGACAGCAAGGCCTCCAAAGCCCCTCGGGCCTCGGCGATTCGGCGGCGCCACTCTTCGCCTCGCAGGGCCGCGGTGTCCCACTCGACCACCGGTTCGGCGCCGGTCGCGCAGTAGCCGTAGACCTGGTGGGCCACCTGGTCGGTGAGGAGTTCGTCGTAGTGGAACGACCCCTCGAAAGCCGCCCAGGCCACTGCCCGCGTGTCTGCGCAGACACGCCGAAGTGCTGCTCGCGTGTACTCGCGGAGATCGAGCGAGACGTCATCGAAGTCGATGTCGTATGACACCAGACCGAGCCGCTCGACGGCTTCAGGTTGCCCCAGCAGAGGGAACGGCAGGAAGGCGTCAGGGACCATCTCGGCGAGGTGAAAGGCCTCCTTCGGCAACGGGGTGTTGCCGGAGCCGATGACGAACACGTTCACCGAGACCGGACCGCGCCAGCACAGCACGTCACGCATATCACCCGGCATTGTCCCCACCCTCTTCCCTGACCGCCTCCGAGGTGCGCACTGCCGTCGTACGACGCCGGTCGCCAGCGGTGTGTCCGACCTCGACGCCATCATGACAAGCGTGATCACTGCCGACCACCGCTTTAGGGGAGGGGGCAGGCGATCACTGGTCTGACCTGCAAGCTTCCGGCTTGGGTAACACCCTCGGGGCCATTGCGGTTGCTCCCGGCTCCCCGTGGTTCCCCGCAGCTTCTGGCACCGGCTCAGCGGCCGAGACCGGACAGTCCGTCACCGAGGACGCTTGCTCCCAGAAGCAGCAGCACGATCACGGTGATCACGGTGCTGTTGGTGACCATGAACTGTCTGACGCTGTCCAGGAACGACGCGGCGCGCTGTCCGCCGACGAGATGAATGCCGACGGCCCCAACCACGGTGCAGGAGGCAATGAGTACGAAGACCGCGACAGCTGCGGCGAGGCCGACGTCGTGGACGCCGGCCTCGACGATCGAGGCGGTGGCCGACGCTGTCAGCATGAGGTTCTTGGGGTTGGCGCCCGACAGCAGCACCCCGAGGAGGAGCGCCCGTCCGGCCGTGGCGTCGTCGAGCCGGGCCATCCAGCGGGGGGCCTCCACCTGCTCACCGGCGCGCGGGCGATTCCACCACTTGCGTACCCCCAGCACAATGAGGGCTGCTCCGGCCAGCACCCGTCCCCAGTCCGCGATCGCCGACGACGTGCTGTCGGGGTCGTCGGCCCCGCCGAAGAGCACCGCGACGAGCGTCGCCGCGATGCCAAGGCCGGTGATCCACCCGGCCGCGAACAGCAGTCCGTTACGGCGGCCCTGCGAGCCGGAAAGGATCAGGACGATTCCGATGAGGGGGAAGGGACTGAGCGCGACCGCCAACGCAGCCGGCAGCATGGCCCCCATTGCCTGGCTGAGCAACGGATTCCCTTTCACCTCATGCGATCGGAGCAACAGATCAACGTGCCCCCGCAACGGCCGCACCGGGCTGCCGCGCGCATCCACTGCGTGACCAGCATCTTTCGCTGACACCCGATGCTGCCCTATCAGGAGTGCCGGTGCTTTCCGAACTCGCCGAAGAAAGCTCCGGCACAGCTTCGTGTCCCTGCTCTCCGGCCGTGGCGTCCCGCTGGGAATGATCTTCCGCCTTGTCGGCCACTCGGGGACGGCAGTGGCCGAGGAGGTCTGTCGGAAGCAGATCCGGCCCGTGATCCAGACCGGCGCCGTCGTCATGGGCGGGATCTTCGGCGCCGACCCGCAGGGGTCGTGGACGCACGGGAAGCAGTGGTCACGCAGACGGAAACAGGTGAGGCCGGTACTGAGATCAGTACCGGCCTCACCTGGTGTTTCGGCTGTCGGGGTGGCGGGATTTGAACCCACGACCTCTTCGTCCCGAACGAAGCGCGCTGCCAAGCTGCGCTACACCCCGATGTCACTGCTCTGTTCTTCACGTCGCGGCGACATCGATTACTTTAGCCCACCCGCGCCCGGAGACGAAATCCGGTTTTCGCGGGGCAGCGCCGCAGGTCGGATGTGGTGCGGTCGATGATCGCCCGGGCGGCCCGTACGTGGGGGACGTCTCAGTCGCGCGCCGTCAGCGTCAGCAGCGTCGCCTCCGGGGGGCAGGCGAAGCGCACCGGGGTGAAGCGGTTCGTGCCGCAGCCCGCCGAGACGTGGAGGAAGGAGGTACGGCCCTCCACCGTGTGCGTCGAGAGGCCCTTCACCCGGTCCGTGTCCAGGTCGCAGTTGGTCACAAGGGCGCCGTAGAAGGGGATGCACAGCTGGCCGCCGTGGGTGTGGCCCGCCAGGATCAGGTCGTAGCCGTCCGCCGTGAACGCGTCGAGCGTGCGCAGATACGGGGCGTGGACCACGCCCAGCGAGAAGTCCGCCGTCAGGTCGGGGCCGCCCGCCACCCGCTCGTACCGGTCGCGCTTGATGTGCGGGTCGTCCAGGCCGGTGAAGGCCAGCTCCAGGTCGGGCAGCTTCAGTCGGCCACGGGTGTTGGTCAGGTTCACCCAGCCCGCGTCGTCGAAGGCGTCCCGCATCCCCTCCCACGGGTTGTGCACCGCGCCCACCACCGGCTTGTTGCCGTTGAGCCCGTGCCGCCCCTGGGCCTTCTCCAGCAGATAGCGGGCGGGGTTGCGCAGCCGCGGCCCGTAGTAGTCGTTGGAGCCGAAGACGTACACGCCGGGGAAGTCCATCAGCGGGCCGAGCGCGTCCAGGACCTCCGGGACCGCGTCCGTGTCCGAGAGGTTGTCGCCCGTGTTGACCACGAAGTCCGGGCGCAGCCCCGCGAGCGACTGCAGCCACTTCCGCTTCTTGTGCTGGCCGCACACCATGTGGACGTCGGAGACCTGAAGGACCCGCAGATCCCGCATTCCGCGCGGGAGTACGGGGATCGTCACCCGGCGCAGGCGGAACGAGCGGGCCTCGAAGCCCGCCGCGTAGACCAGTCCGGCCGCCGCCGTCGCCGTAAGACCTGCCGTGACCTTCAGGGGGATCCCGTACCGTGCGCGCATCCCCCCATCGTCGCAGACCCGATGGAGGGAAATGCGCGGGCGGGCAGGGTGGGGCACCTGACACACTTGGGGCATGACCACGCTCAAGGCCAAGCTTCAGGACGACCTCAACGCCGCCATCAAGGAGCGCGACGAGCTGCGCTCCTCGACGCTCCGGCTCACCCTCACCGCGATCACCAAGGAGGAGGTCTCGGGCACGACCAAGCGCGAGCTCTCCGACGACGAGGTGCAGAAGGTGATCGCCAAGGAGGCGAAGAAGCGCCGTGAGGCCGCGGAGGCCTTCGCCCAGGGCGGTCGCACCGAGTCGGCCGAGCGGGAGAAGGCCGAGGGCGTCCTCCTCGACGCGTACCTGCCGAAGCAGCTCGGCGACGACGAGCTGGAGCAGATCGTCGCGGCGGCCGTCGCCGAGGCCAAGGCCGCCGGAGCCGAGGGCCCGCGGGCCATGGGCGCCGTCATGAAGATCGTGAACCCGAAGGTCGCCGGGCAGGCCGAGGGCGGCCGGGTCGCCGCCGTCGTGAAGAAGCTCCTCGCGGGCTGACACCCCCCCCCGGGACGCCGGACGCGAGCGGCTCGCCGGCCGAGTCACCGGGACCGGGAAACGAACGAGGGCGCCTCTCCCGGGAGAGGCGCCCTCGCTCATGTCCGTGCCCGTGGGCTAACGGCCGTTGCCGCCGTTGTTGCCACCGCGGCCGTTGCCGCCGCCGATCAGATCCGGCGGGATCGTGATCCCGGGGAACGGGTTGTCGTCCCCGTCCCGGTCGCCCGGCTTCTCGTCCTCGCGCGGCTTGCCCTTGTCCTTCTCCTTGTCCTCCGGCTTCTCGCCACGAGGTACCGCGATCGGAGCGAAGGACGGCGTCTCGGAGGCGGTCAGCGCCCCCTTCATCGCGATCTTCCAGATCGGACCCGGGAGGCAGCCGCCGCAGACCTTGTCGTAGGTCACCCCGCCGATGACGATGTCGTACATCGACTGCTTCTCGCCGACGTCGTCACCGACCCACACCGCCGTGGACAGGTTCGGGGTGTACCCGACGAACCAGGCGTCCTTGCGGTCGTTCGTCGTACCCGTCTTGCCGGCGTTGTCGCGGTCGGTCAGACCGGCCTTCGTACCGGTGCCGTCCTCGACGACGCCCTTCAGCATCTGGTTGACGGTGTCGGCGGTGCGCTCGCTCATCGCCCGCGAGCACTCCGTCTGAGGCACCTTCAGCTTCTCGCCGTTGGCCGTCTTGATCGACTCGATGGCGATCGGGGTGCAGTACGTGCCGCGGTTGGCGAACGTGGCGTACACCGCCGCCATGTCGAGCGGGGTGGACTCCTGGCCGCCGAGGGTGATCGAGGGCAGTTCCTGGAGCTTCTTGCCCAGCTCCTTCTCGTACCCCATCTTCTTCGCCATCTCGACCGTCTCGCACAGCCCGGTCATCTGCTCGAGGTGGGCGAAGTAGGTGTTGATGGACTTGCCGAGCGCGCTCGTCATGTCCCAGGTGCCGGCCTCGGACTTCATCTCGTTCTGCAGGTCCCAGTTGCCACCGCCGGACGGACCGCCCGCGCAGGTGGTGTAGGAGTCCATCGGCAGCGAGATCTTCCAGGGCGTGGAGAAGGACTGAGCCGGGCTCAGCCCCTTCTCCAGGGCCGCCGCGGCCGTGATCGGCTTGAACGTCGAACCGACCTGGAAGCCGTACGTCGTGCCGCCCATCTTCTTGCCGACGGCGAGGTTGAGCGTGGTCTGGTGCTGCTTCTGGTCCAGGCCGTACGGGCGGGACTGGCCCATCGAGAGGATCTTGCCGCTGCCCGGCTGGACCTGGACGACCGAGGCGGCGACCTTGTCGTCCACGTTGATCTTCGCGACGGCCGCTTCGTTGGCCGCCTCCTGGGCGCGCGGGTCGAGCGTGGTCCGGATGGTCAGGCCACCCAGGTTCCACAGCTTCTGCCGCTCCTCGACCGTCTTGCCGAAGACCGGGTCGTTGAGGATCGTCTTGCGGACGTAGTCGCAGAAGAAGCCTGCGCCGTCGACGGCGGTGATGCAGCCGTTCTTCGGGGCCTTCACCTTCAGCTTGATCGGCGCGGCCTTCGCCCGGTCCGCCTCCGCCTGGCTGATGTCCTTCACGTCGGCCATCCGCTGGAGCACCGTGTTGCGGCGCTTGGTGGCTTCCTGGAGGTCGTTGACCGGGTCGTAGCGGCTCGGCGACTGGACGAGGCCGGCCATCATGGCGGCCTCCTCCAGCTTCAGGTCCGCGGCGGGCTTGGAGAAGTAGCGCTGGGCCGCCGCCTCGATGCCGTACGCCTGCTGACCGAAGAAGGTGATGTTCAGGTAGTTCTCGAGGATCTTCTTCTTCCCCAGCTCCTCCTCGACCTGGATCGCGAACTTCAGTTCGCGGACCTTGCGGCCGATGGTCTGCTGGGTGGCCTGGGCGACCTTCTCGGGGTCGTCACCGGCCTCCTCGACGAAGACGTTCTTCACGTACTGCTGAGTGAGCGTCGACGCGCCCTGCGCCACGCCGCCCGACTGGGCGTTGCGGTTGATCGCGCGCAGCACGCCCTTGAGGTCGATCGCTCCGTGCTCGTAGAAGCGGGAGTCCTCGATCGCGACGATCGCCTTCTGCATGTACGGGGAGATCTTCTCCAGCGGCACGACCTTCCGGTCGCGCGAGTACACGGTGGCGAGGTGGCCGCCCTCGGAGTCGAGGATCGTGGTGCGCTGACTCAGGGGCGGCGTCTTCAGGTTGGACGGGATCTCGTCGAATCCCTCGACCGTGCCCTTGGCCGCCAGTCCGAGTGCCCCGGCCGCGGGCAGGGCGATGCCTGCCAGCACGGCTCCGGAGAGCACACTGACACCGAGGAACTTGGCGGCCTGCTGGGTCCCGGTCAGACCTCCGCCCGAGCGCTTCTTTGCCATGGGGGCAGCCTACGTTCTCATTCGCCGGACACACGTATATGCCTTGGCCTAAGCTGCTCTCAACTGTCACAGCAGTGTGGTTCTGCATCAAGACCCGGGCGTGACATCGGTATGAAATCCCTTGAACCCGAAGCTTGGGAAGCCATGCCCGATTCCGCCCCATGCGTCACTCGACGCCCCAAGTGACTCCGTCACAGTCGGGCGAACTGTACCGGTTCGCCGGATTTGACACGCATGTCCACCGGTCACTCCCCTGGGTGATCTGCCGCGTACGCATAGTCCGTTCGGGCCATTCAAGATTGGGCCCGAAGGGGGTGTTGCGCTGTGCCCACCTTCCGTAACGTCACCAACTGGCAGCGGTGAATATGCCGCTACCGCCGTGGGGGAGCCTCGATTCGGGAGAGGACGGCGCCGGTATGGGCTGGGTAGCTGACTGGAGTGCGCAGGCGGCCTGCCGCACTACCGATCCGGATGAACTTTTCGTTCAAGGAGCGGCACAGAACAGGGCGAAGGCAGTGTGCACCGGATGTCCGGTGCGGACCGAGTGCCTGGCCGACGCCCTGGACAACCGCGTGGAGTTCGGTGTGTGGGGCGGGATGACGGAGCGCGAGCGCCGTGCCCTGCTGCGCCGGCGGCCGACCGTCACCTCGTGGCGGCGACTGCTCGAGACAGCGCGCACGGAGTACGAGCGGGGAGCGGGCCTGCTGCCCGTGGCGATCGAGGACGACGCGACGTACGAGGCGTACGCGGCGGTGGGCTAGCCCACCGGCTCACGACGTTCGAGACGTACGAAGGCGTACGACACGTCCGAGACGTGCGCAGCGTATGAAGGCGTACGGCAGGTTCGACACGTACGCGGCGTACGGAGACGTACGAGGCTCGTGCGGCGGTGGGTGATGCCCCCGCCGACGTCCGTACAGCTCAGGCCGACGGCATCCGTCCGGCCGTGAGCCGATCACCGATGGCCCGCAGCCCTGCGAGATCGTGTACGTCGCCGGGCAGGGCGGCCACTTCGGCCACAGCCACCTCGGGGTGGAGCGCCGTGAAGCGATCACGCGTGCGCTGCTCGCGCGCGAGCACCTGCATCCGCTCGGCATGGAGACGGAGCAGTCCTGCGGTCAACTGCTGAAGGTCGTGCGTGGTGTCGTCGGCTGTGGGGGCAGCCTCGTCGTGCGAAGTGCGTGCGGCGGCGGTGACGGTGGCGGCGCTGGCGGTGTCCGACAGCTCGGGGGGTGTGGCTCGGGAGCCACGAACACCAGTCTTCCCGTCCGTCTGATCGACAATGCGCCCCTCGTCAAGATTTTCCGCGGCGGCCCGCGCCCGCTCGGCCGACAGCCGGGCGGCGCCGCTGCCGTGGACCCGATTGAGGACGAGACCGGCCAGCGGCATCTCCTCCGCGGCGAGCCGTTCCACGAAGTACGCGGCCTCGCGCAGCGCGTCCCGCTCGGGCGTGGCCACCACGAGGAAGGCCGTGCCCGGAGCCTGGAGCAGCTTGTACGTCGCGTCCGCCCGGGTCCGGAAGCCGCCGAACATCGTGTCCATCGCGGCCACGAAGGTCTGAACGTCCTTCAGGAACTGGCCTCCCAGCAGCTTCCCCAGCGTCCCCGTCATCATCGACATGCCGACGTTGAGGAACTTCATCCCCGCCCGGCCGCCCATCTTCGCGGGGGCCATCAGCAGCTTGATGAACTTCCCGTCCAGGAAGGACCCGAGCCGCTTCGGCGCGTCCAGGAAGTCCAGCGCCGACCGGGACGGGGGAGTGTCGACCACGATCAGGTCCCACTCGTCGCGGGCCCGCAGCTGCCCCAGCTTCTCCATCGCCATGTACTCCTGCGTACCGGCGAAACCGGCCGACAGGGACTGGTAGAAGGGGTTCTCCAGGATCGCCCGGGCCCGCTCGGCGTCCGCGTGCGCCTCGACGATCTCGTCGAAGGTCCGCTTCATGTCGAGCATCATGGCGTGCAGTTCGCCCGCCCGTCGCTCGCCGCCACCCTTGCCCGAATCGCCGCGCGATGCCCCTCCGGATTCGGACCCGTCGATCCCGTCCACCTTGCGGGGGATGTTGTCCAGCGAGTCGATCCCCATCGACTGCGCGAGCCTCCGGGCCGGGTCGATCGTCAGCACGACGACCTTGCGGCCGCGCTCGGCCGCCCGGACGCCGAGGGCCGCCGCGGTCGTCGTCTTGCCGACCCCGCCCGCCCCGCAGCAGACGATGATCCGCGTGCCCAGGTCGTCGATGAGCGGATCCAGATGCAGGACAGGGGCGGAGTCGAGCCCGTTCAGGGCGGGCACGGAGTCGAGACCGTTCACCGCGGCAGCCTTCTCCGTCACGCGCCCACCCCTTGCTTCCGCAGGTCCTTCGCCAGCCGGTACAGGCCCGCGATGTCCGCCCCGTCCCCGAGGAACGGGAGTTCGTACGTCGGTACGCCGAGCCCGGCGAGCGCCGCACGCTGCTCGCGCTCCAGCTCCACCCGCTGGGCGTGCTCGCCGGCCTGCTCCAGGAGCGGCTCGACCAGCTTCGTACCGCCGGAGATCCCCACGGCCTCCAGGGTCTTCGCGATCGCTTCCCGGTGGTCGCCGGAGGCGGCCCGTACCGCCGCCTCGTCGAGGACGTGCGGACGGACCATGTTCACGATGATCTCGCCCACCGGAAGGTCGGCCGCGCGCAGCTCTGCGACGCCGTCCGCGGTCTCCTGGACCGGCATCTCCTCCAGCAGCGTCACCAGGTGCACCGCCGTCTCCGGGGACTTGAGCACCCGCATCACGGCCTGCGCCTGATTGTGTATCGGGCCGATCCTGGCCAGCCCCGCCACCTCGTCGTTCACGTTGAGGAAGCGGGTGATCCGGCCGGTCGGGGGCGCGTCCATGACGACGTGGTCGTAGGTGTAGCCGCCGTGCTTCTCGCGCCGGCGGACCGCCTCGCACGCCTTGCCGGTCAGCAGTACGTCCCGTACGCCCGGCGCTATCGTCGTCGCGAAGTCGATCGCGCCGAGCTTCTTCAGGGCCCGGCCCGCGCTGCCCAGTTTGTAGAACATCTGGAGGTAGTCGAGGAGCGCGCGCTCGGCGTCGATGGCCAGCGCGAACACCTCGCCGCCGCCCGGCGCGACGGCGATCTTGCGTTCCTCGTACGGAAGGGCCTCCGTCTCGAAGAGCTGTGCGATGCCCTGTCTGCCTTCGACCTCGACGAGGAGGGTCCGCTTGCCCTCCGTCGCGAGGGCGAGCGCGAGGGCGGCGGCGACCGTCGTCTTACCGGTACCGCCCTTGCCGCTGACGACCTGGAGCCTGCTCACGTCATCGAGCCTAACCACTGGCAGGCCCGCCTAAGCAGGAGGCTACCTGTGGCAGCGGATACAGTCGGCTCCATGACCAAGTGGGAATACGCGACCGTGCCCCTTCTCGTGCACGCGACGAAGCAGATTCTGGACACCTGGGGCGAGGACGGGTGGGAGCTCGTCCAGGTCGTTCCCGGCCCGAACAACCCCGAGCAGCTCGTGGCCTACCTGAAGCGGGAGAAGTCCTGATGAGCGGCGCCGTCGAGGCGAAGCTCGCCGAGCTGGGCCTGACGCTGCCGGAGGTCGTGCCCCCGCTGGCCGCCTACCAGCCGGCCGTGCAGTCGGGCGTGTACGTCTACACCTCGGGCCAGCTCCCGATCGTGGGCGGCAAGCTCCAGATGGCCGGCAAGGTCGGCGGCGAGGTCACCGCGGAGGAGGCCAAGAAGCTCGCGGCCACCTGCGCGCTGAACGCGCTCGCGGCCGTGAAGTCGGTCGCCGGTGACCTGGACCGGATCAAGCGGGTCGTGAAGGTCGTCGGCTTCGTCGCCTCGGCCTCCGACTTCACCGGTCAGCCCGGCGTCGTCAACGGCGCCAGCGAGCTGCTCGGCGCCGTCCTCGGCGACAAGGGCGTGCACGCGCGCAGCGCGGTGGGTGTCGCGGTGCTGCCGCTGGACGCTCCGGTCGAGGTCGAGGTCCAGGTGGAGCTCGTCCAGGCCTGACCGCCCGTACGTTCGTCAAGAGCCGGTTCCCCCGCCCAGGGGGAATCGGCTCTCGTGCGTTCGGGTAGTTGCGCATACCATCCGGCCATGTCGAATGGTCAGTGGTACCCACCGGAATGGCCCGACCGCATCCGCGCCCTGGCGGCGGGCGAGCTCACGCCCGCGGCCCCCAGGCGGGCGGCGACCGTCCTGCTGCTGCGCGACGCCGCCGAGGGGCCGCACGTCCACATGCTGCGGCGACGCACCTCCATGGCCTTCGCGGGCGGTGCGTACGCGTATCCCGGCGGCGGTGTCGATCCGCGTGACGAGCACCCGGTGCGCTGGGCCGGACCCTCCTTGGAGAGCTGGGCCGAGCGGCTCGGCGTCACGGGTACGGAGGAGGCGCAGGCGATCGTCTGCGCGGCCGTGCGCGAGACCTTCGAGGAGGCGGGCGTGCTGCTCGCCGGCGGGACCGCCGACTCCGTCGTCGACGACACGACGGGGGAGGACTGGGAGAAGGACCGGGAGGCGCTGGTCGCCCGCGAGCTGTCGTTCGCGGACTTCCTGGACCGGCGCGGGCTGGTGCTGCGCTCGGACCTGCTCGGCGCGTGGGCGCGGTGGATCACCCCGGAGTTCGAGTCCCGGCGGTACGACACCTGGTTCTTCGCGGCCGTCCTTCCGGCCGGCCAGCGCACCCGCGACGTCTCGACCGAGGCGGACCGCACGGTCTGGATCCGCCCGGCCGATGCCGCGGCCGGCTACGACCGGGGCGAGCTGACGATGATGCCTCCGACGATCTCGACCCTGCGGGGCCTCGAACGCTTCGGTACGGCCGCCGAGGCACTGGCCGCGGCCCAGGACCAGGATCTGACTCCCGTACTGGCGCAGGCGCGGCTGGAAGGCGACAAGCTGATCCTGAGCTGGCCGGGCCACGACGAGTTCACCAAGCACGTCCCGATGAGCGGACGTCCGGACGCGGACGCGGGCGAGGGCGCAGGCGCGGCGGACGCAGGTACCGGCGCGGGCGCAGGCACGGGCGCGGACGTAGGTACCGGCGCGGGCACGGGCGCGGGCGCGGCTCCGGGCGCGACGCCCGGCGAGGGCGCGGACCAAGGCGCCGCGTCCGCGGCGGACGCGGATGCCCCGCGCGAAGGAGGTGCGCGATGAGTGACGCCGCCGCGCTGCCCGGGCAGCCCCGGGGCGGGGTCCTCTCCGGCCCCGCGACCGCCCGGGCCGTCAACGTCCTCGCGCCCAATCCGTCCGCGATGACGCTCGACGGCACCAACACCTGGATCGTCTCCGAGCCCGACTCCGACCTCGCCGTCGTCATCGACCCGGGGCCGCTCGACGACGGCCACCTCACGCATGTGATCGAGACCGCGACGAAGCTCGGCAAGCGGGTCGCGCTCACCCTGCTGACGCACGGTCACCCCGACCACGCCGAGGGCGCGAGCCGGTTCGCGGAGCTGACGGGGACGCATGTGCGCGCCCTGGACCCGGCCCTGCGACTGGGCGACGAGGGGCTCACCGCCGGGGACGTCATCACCCTCGGCGGTCTGGAGATGCGGGTCGTGCCGACGCCCGGCCACACCGCGGACTCGCTCTCGTTCCATCTCCCCGCCGACCGGGCCGTCCTGACGGGCGACACGATCCTCGGGCGGGGCACGACGATCGTCGCCCACCCCGACGGGCGGCTCGGCGACTATCTGGACTCGCTGCGCCGGCTGCGCTCGCTCACGGTCGACGACGGGGTCCACACGGTGCTGCCGGGTCACGGGCCGGTCCTGGAGGACGCGCAGGGTGCGGTGGAGTTCTACCTCGCGCATCGCGCCAACCGGCTCGCCCAGGTGGAGACGGCGGTCGAGAACGGCCACCGGACCCCTTCGGAGGTCGTCGCCCATGTGTACGCGGACGTGGACCGCTCGCTCTGGCCGGCCGCGGAACTGTCCGTACGGGCCCAGCTGGAGTACCTGCGGGAGCACGGCCTGATCTGACCCCCACCCTCGAGGGTTCGCGGTTCGTGTCTTACGCTCCGCTTACTTCGCGTGCAACCGACCGTAGTCCTCGGGGGGAACACTCATGTTCGTCATAGCCATCCTGCTGCTCATCGCGGCAGTGGTGCTCTTCTTCGTCGCCCGCTCCAACGACTCGAAGGGGCTCAAGCTCGGCGCCCTCGGCGCGGTCGTCGCGGGAGCCTTCTCGCTGATCGCCAGCATGACCTACGTGGTCAGCGCGTACGAGGTCGGCGTCCCGGTCGCGTTCGGCAAGGTGGGCGAGCCGATGACGTCGGGCATGCACGTCAAGTCGCCGTTCACCGACGTCACGACCTTCTCCACCCGCCCCGTCGACCTGAACCTCTCCGACAAGGACGTGGTCGAGGTCCGCTCCTCGCAGGGCGGCGTGATGGAGGTCGAGGTGACCGTGAAGTGGGCGGTCACGCCGGCCAAGTCGGTCGAGCTGTACCGGCTCGCGGGCAGCGAGGAGTCCATCCAGCAGCGTCTGGTCTACCCGGACAGCCGGGAGATCGTCCGCAACGTCTTCGCCCGCTACACGAGCGAGCAGGGCTACGCCACGGACCGCGAGAAGATCAACGCCGAGATCGGCACGCTCATCAAGGAGCGTCTGGCCCCGCGCGGGATCGACGTCACGACCGTCAACCTGCGCAACGTGAAGCCCTCGAAGGCTCTGCAGGACCAGATCGACCGCAAGATCCAGCAGCAGCAGGCGACCGAGCGCGCCACCGAGGCGTCCCGCACGGCCAAGGCCGAGGCCGACCGGCGCCGCATCGAGGCCGAGGGCATCGCCCGCGCCAACAAGATCCTCAACGACTCGCTGACCGACAAGGTCCTGATGAACCAGTGCATCGACGCGTACAAGGAGGCCGCGGCCAAGAACCCGGTCTACGCGGTTCCCTGCGGCGCCGCCGGCGGCAACCCGCTGATCGTCGACGGCACGAAGCGGTAGTGCTGCCGTAGCCGACGTACGAAGGAAGGCCGCCCGGTCCACGACC
>NZ_JBHTTQ010000021.1:0-86526 GCF_042794475.1 Streptomyces sp. NPDC056527 | reverse complement strand
GGGGCGACGGCTCGTACGGTCGGTAGGTCGACCCGGTCAGGCGGAGAGGCCCAACTCCCTTGCGATCAGCATCCGCTGGACCTCGCTGGTGCCCTCGCCGATCTCCAGGATCTTGGAGTCGCGCCACATCCGCGCCACCGGGTACTCGTTCATGAAGCCGTAGCCTCCGTGGATCTGCGTCGCCTCGCGGGCGTTGTCCACGGCCACCGTGGAGGAGTACAGCTTCGCCAGCGCCGCCTCCTTCTTGAAGGACTCGCCGAGCACCAGCCGCGACGCCGCGTCCCGCCATCCGATCCGGGCCATGTGCGCCCGCATCTCCATGTCCGCGATCTTGAACTGGATGGCCTGGTTGTCGCCGATCGGGCGGCCGAAGGCGTGCCGCTCCTTGGCGTACTTCACCGACTCGTCGACACAGCCCTGCGCGAGTCCGGTCGCCAGCGCCGAGATCGCGATCCGGCCCTCGTCCAGGATCCGCAGGAACTGCGCATAGCCTCGGCCCTCTTCGCCGAGCAGGTTCTCGGCGGGCACACGGACGTCGTCGAAGGACAGCTCGCGGGTGTCCGAGGCGTTCCAGCCGACCTTGGAGTACGGGGCGGCGACGGTGAAACCGGGGGTGCCGGACGGGACGATGATCGAGGAGATCAGCGGCCGGCCGTCGGGCTTGCGGCCGGTGACGGCGGTGACCGTGACCAGACCGGTGATGTCCGTACCGGAGTTGGTGATGAAGCACTTCGAGCCGTTGATGACCCAGTCGTCACCGTCGCGGACGGCGGTGGTGCGGGTGCCGCCGGCGTCGCTGCCCGCGCCCGGCTCGGTCAGACCGAAGGCGCCCAGGATCTCGCCGCTGCACATCCGGGGCAGCCACTCCTGCTTCTGCTCCTCGGTGCCGAAGCGGTAGACGGGCATCGCGCCGAGCGAGACACCCGCCTCCAGGGTGATGGCGACGGAGGAGTCGACGCGGGCGAGCTCCTCCAGCGCGATGCCGAGGGCGAGGTAGTCGCCGCCCATCCCGCCGTACTCCTCCGGGAAGGGAAGACCGAACAGGCCCATGCGGCCCATCTCGCGGACGATCTCGTAAGGGAACTCATGGCGCTCGTAGTAGTCGCCGATCTTCGGGGCGACGACGTCGTGGGCGAACTCCTCCACGGTGCGGCGGAGTTCCTCGTGCTCTTCGGAGAGCCGGTGGTCGAGGGACATGGCTAGGACTCCTTGTGGGAGAGCGCGCGAACGGTACGGGAAGGGCTCGGTCGGCCCAGTTGGTCGGCCATCCACAAGCTGGTGGCGGTGAGGGCGGCCAGGTCGACCCCGGTCTCGATGCCGAGGCCGTCGAGCATCCACACGAGGTCCTCGGTGGCGAGGTTGCCCGTGGCGCTCTTCGCGTACGGGCAGCCACCGAGGCCGCCGGCGGAGGCGTCGACGGTCGTCACACCGTGCCGGAGCGCGGCGAGGGTGTTGGAGAGCGCCTGCCCGTAGGTGTCGTGGAAGTGCACGGCGATACGGGAGGTGGGCACGCCGGCCTCGTTGAGTCCCTGGAGCAGGGCCTCCACATGGCCGGGGGTGGCGACGCCGATGGTGTCGCCGAGGCTCAGCTCGTCGCACCCCATCTCGGCGAGGGCCTTGGTGACGCGGACGACCTGTTCGACGGGGACGGCACCCTCCCAGGGGTCGCCGAAGCACATCGAGAGATAGCCGCGGATACGGAGTCCCTGCTCTATGGCGCGGGTGACGACGGGCTCGAACATGGCGAGGGCCTCGTCGACCGTGCGGTTGAGGTTGGCCTTCGCGAAGGACTCCGTGGCGGAGGCGAAGACGGCGATCTCGCGGGCGCCGAGTGCCATGGCGCGGTCGAGCCCGCGCTCGTTGGGAACGAGGACCGGGAGCCGGGCCGGAACGCCCTTGAGGAGCGGGAACAACTCCTCGGCGTCCGCCAGCTGGGGCACCCACTTGGGGTGGACGAAGCTGGTCGCCTCGACGGTGGAGAGCCCGGCGGCGGCGAGGCGCCGGACGAACTCGGCCTTCGTTCCCGTCGGGACGACGGTCTTCTCGTTCTGGAGCCCGTCGCGCGGACCGACCTCGTGGATCCGCACCCGGGCGGGGAGCCCGTGGGTGGGCACGGTCATGGGCAGGCCCGTGGTCATGATTCCTCCCTGGGGGTCACCACGGCGAGGATCTGGTCCATGGCGACGGTGGAGCCGGGGGTGACGTCCAGCTCGGTGACGGTGCCGGCGTGCGGGGCGGAGATGACGTGCTCCATCTTCATCGCCTCGACGACGAGCAGACTCTGGCCGGCCTCGACCTCGTCCCCGACCCCGACCTTCACGACGGTGACGGTCCCGGGCATGGGCGCGGCGAGCGTGTCGGCGCCGCCGTGGCGGGCGCCGGTGAGCGCGGCGGCGACGGGGTCGTGATCCAGGACGTGCCAGGAATCCCCGTCACGGCCGAGCCAGACGCCCTCGGGGGAGCGGGCGACGCGGAAGCGGTGGGTGACCCCGTCGAGAGACAGGGTGAGCTCCCGATCCCCGGTGGCCGGCGGACCGCCGACGATCGCGGCGGTGACCGCGCCGGCCGCCTCCGGGTCGCCGAGCAGCAGTTCGGCGCCGGACGCCGCGCCGCGCACCCGGACGGTCACCGGGTCGTGGCCCGGGACGCGGAACTGCGGCACGGTCCACGCGGGCGTGCCGCCGAGGCGCCAGCCGCTGCGGACGTCGAAGGGGTCGACCCAGCCGGCGCCCGCCGGGGCGGCCGAGGCCTCGCCCGGGGAACCGGCGGGGCGGGCGCCCCACGCGGTCAGCAGGGCCGCCGCCGCGTACACCTCGTCCGGGACACCCGTCGGGACCAGGCTGTCCGCGTCGCGTTCCACCAGGCCCGTGTCGAGGTCGCCGCTCACCACCGACTCGTGGGCCAGCAGGCGGCGGAGGAAGCCCGCGTTCGTCGGGACGCCCAGGGTCGTCGTGGCCGCCAGCGCCGCCCGGAGGCGACGGAGCGCGGTGGGGCGGTCCGGCGCGTGGACGATGACCTTAGACAGCATCGGGTCGTACAGGCTGCCGACCTCGGTGCCCTCGCTCAGGCCCGAGTCCGTGCGGACACTGTCGCCCTGCGGCTCGTGGAGCGCGAGGACCGTGCCGCCCGAGGGGAGGAAGCCGCGCGCGGGGTCCTCCGCGCAGACGCGGGCCTCGATCGCCCAGCCGTCCAGGCGGATGTCGGACTGCGAGAAGCCCAGCTTCTCGCCCGCCGCCACCCGCAGCTGCCACTCCACCAGGTCGATCCCGGTGATCAGCTCCGTCACCGGGTGCTCCACCTGGAGCCGGGTGTTCATCTCCATGAAGTAGTACGAGGACGGGTCCACGCCCGGCACGATGAACTCGACCGTGCCCGCGCCGACATACCCGCAGGACCGCGCCGCCTCCACCGCCGCCGCGCCCATCTGCTCGCGGATCTCCGGCGTCAGCAGGACGCTCGGCGCCTCCTCGATGATCTTCTGGTGGCGCCGCTGCAGCGAGCACTCGCGCTCACCGAGGTGCACGACGTTGCCGTGCCCGTCCGCGAGGACCTGGATCTCGATGTGCCGCGGCCGGTCGATCCACCGCTCCACGAGCAGCGTGTCGTCGCCGAACGACGACCGCGCCTCGCGCCGCGCCGCCGCGATCTCGTCGGTCAGCGTCGACAGGTCGCGTACGAGCCGCATTCCCTTGCCGCCGCCGCCCGCCGAGGGCTTCAGCAGGACGGGGGCGCCCAACTCGCGGGCCGCCGCCTCCAGTTCCGGATCGGCCGCGCCGGGGACGACCGGCACGCCCGCCGTCTTCACCGTCTCCTTCGCCCGGATCTTGTCGCCCATCAGGGAGATCGCGGAGGCCGGCGGGCCGATGAAGACCAGGCCCGCCTCCGCGCACGCCTGCGCGAACCCGGCGTTCTCCGCCAGGAAGCCGTAGCCGGGGTGGACCGCCTGCGCGCCCGTCCGCCGGGCGGCGTCGAGGAGCGCCTCGACCGAGAGGTACGACTCGGAGGCAGGCGGCGGACCGATCCGAACCGCCGTGTCCGCCTCCCGTACATGACGGGCCTCGGCGTCCGCGTCGCTGTACACCGCCACCGAGCGGACGCCGAGCGTCCGCAGGGTGCGGATGACCCGGACCGCGATCTCGCCCCGGTTGGCCACAAGGACTGTGTCGAACATCTTCTGAGGTCCCCTCACATCCGGAAGACGCCGAACTGGGGGTCACCCAGGGGCGCGTTGGCGCAGGCCGTGAGGGCGAGGCCCACCACCTGTCGGGTCTCCATCGGGTCGATGACCCCGTCGTCCCAGAGCCGTGCCGTCGCGTAGTAGGCGCTGCCCTGGGTCTCGTACTGCTCGCGGATCGGGGCCTTGAAGGCGTCCTCCTCCTCCGCGCTCCACTCGTCGCCGAGCTGGTCCCGCTTGACCGTCGCGAGGACGGACGCGGCCTGCTCGCCGCCCATGACCGAGATCTTGGCGTTGGGCCACATCCACAGGAAGCGCGGCGAGTACGCCCGGCCGCACATCGAGTAGTTGCCCGCGCCGTACGAGCCGCCGACGACCACGGTCAGCTTCGGGACCCGGGTGGTGGCCACGGCCGTCACCATCTTGGCGCCGTGCTTGGCGATGCCGCCGTGCTCGTACGCCTTGCCGACCATGAAGCCGGTGATGTTCTGCAGGAAGAGCAGCGGGATGCCGCGCTGGTCGCACAGCTCGATGAAGTGCGCGCCCTTCTGGGCCGACTCGGCGAACAGGATGCCGTTGTTGGCGACGATGCCGACCGGGTGCCCGTGGATCCGGGCGAAGCCGGTGACCAGCGTCTGCCCGTACTCGGACTTGAACTCCTGGAAACGGGAGGCGTCCACGATCCGCGCGATGACCTCGCGGACGTCGTACGGGGTACGGGAGTCCACCGGCACCGCGCCGTACAGCCCGGCCGGGTCCACCTTCGGTTCCTCGACCGGCTCGACCGACCAGGGCAGCGGGCCCCGCTCGGGGAGCGTAGCGACGATGTTCCGCACGATCCGCAGCGCGTGGGCGTCGTCCTCGGCGAGGTGGTCGGTGACGCCGGAGATCCGCGAGTGGACCTCGCCGCCGCCCAGCTCCTCCGCCGTGACGACCTCGCCGGTCGCGGCCTTCACCAGCGGCGGACCGCCGAGGAAGATCGTGCCCTGGTTCCGTACGATCACGGCCTCGTCGCTCATCGCCGGGACGTACGCGCCACCGGCCGTGCAGGAGCCGAGGACCGCCGCGATCTGCGGGATGCCGGCGCCGGACATCCGGGCCTGGTTGTAGAAGATCCGGCCGAAGTGCTCGCGGTCCGGGAAGACCTCGTCCTGCATCGGCAGGAACGCGCCGCCGGAGTCCACGAGGTAGAGGCAGGGGAGACGATTCTCCAGCGCCACCTCCTGGGCGCGCAGGTGCTTCTTCACCGTCATCGGGTAGTACGTGCCGCCCTTGACGGTCGCGTCGTTGGCGACGATCACGCACTCGCGGCCCGAGACCCGGCCGATGCCGGCGATGACTCCGGCGGCCGGTGCCTGGTCGCCGTACATGCCGTTCGCGGCGAGCGGAGCCAGCTCCAGGAAGGGCGACCCCGGGTCCAGGACGGTGTCCACGCGGTCCCGCGGCAGCAGTTTGCCGCGCGCGGTGTGCCGGGCGCGGGCCTTCTCGCCGCCGCCGAGCGCGGCCGCGGCGAGTTTGGCGCGCAGCGCGGCGGCCAGCTCGTGGTGGGCCGCCTCGTTGGCCTGCCAGGCCGGCGACGCGGGGTCCGCCGCGCTCGTCAGCACAGGTGCCTGCTGCATCGACTGAGCTCCCTTGCTCGGTTAATGAGCGTTAACGTATGGCTTTCAGGTTAACGACCGCTAACCCCATTGTCTAGAATCGATTCCATGACCACCACCGCCAGGACCGACGCCCCCACGCGCCGCGAGCAGATCCTCAAGGAGGCCGCTCGCCTCTTCGCCGAGCGTGGGTTCCACGGCGTCGGCGTCGACGAGATAGGAGCCGCCGTCGGCATCAGCGGCCCCGGGCTCTACCGGCACTTCGCGGGCAAGGACGCGATGCTGGCCGAGCTGCTCGTCGGGATCAGCGAGCGGCTCCTGGACGGCGGGCGGCTGCGCGTGGGCGAGGGGGAGAGCGACCCGCGGGCGCTGCTCGGCTCGCTCATCGACAGCCACATCGACTTCGCGCTCGACGACCGGCCGCTGATCACCCTCCACGACCGGGAGCTGGACCGGCTGAAGGACGAGGACCGCAAGCGGGTGCGACAGCTCCAGCGGCAGTACGTGGAACTGTGGGTGGCGGTCGTACGGGAGCTGTACCCGACGTCTTCCGAGAGCGAGGCGCGGGCGGCGGTGCACGCGGTGTTCGGGCTGCTGAACTCCACTCCGCACCTCGCGGCGCTCGGGCGTTCGGCCATGGAGGAGCTGCTGCGGCGCCTCGCCCATGGGGCGTTCGGGGCCCTGGGGACTTCGTAGGCGCCCGCCCCGGCGTCGTGTCCACCCTCCCCCCGGCGGCTTCGCCCGGGGGCACCGGCATTCCGCTCCGGCTCGCCCTTCGGAACGATTGCCCACAATCGGTGAGGGTCCTTCAGAATGAGCACCATGCCGATACTCAGTCGCCCCGCCCTCGTCGAGCACCTTGTACGGACCCGGATCGCAGGTGATGTCGCCACCCCGCGCGACAACAACCTCTCCCACTACCGCAAGCTCGCCAACGGCGACCGGCACTACTGGCTCGGCCTCGAGCTCGGCGACCGGTGGACCGACGAGCAGGACGTGCTCGCCGTCATGGCCGAGCGCTGCGGGGTCAACGACGACCCCGCCCACCGCACCGGGCAGGACACCATCGACCCCGAGCTGACCGTCGACGCCCTCGACCGGGCGGCCGCCCGTCTGCGCAAGGCCGCGGCGGGCAAGGAGCGGGTGCTGTTCGCGACCGGTCACCCCGGCGCGCTGATCGACGCCCACAGTCGGGTCGCCGCCGCCCTGCGGGCCAAGGGCTGCGACATCGTGCGGATCCCGGGCGGGCTCATCGCGGACGAGGGGTACGTCGTGCAGTTCGCCGACGTCGCGGTCTTCGAGCGCGGCGCCACCCTCTGGCACACCCATTCGCCGGAACCCATGAACGCGATCCTGGACGCCCTCGGCGAGGACGGCCGGCCGGACCTCGTCGTCGCCGACCACGGCTGGGCCGGGCGCGCGGGCCAGTGGGGCGTCGACTCCGTCGGCTACGCCGACTGCAACGACCCCGCCCTCTTCATCGGCGAGGCCGAGGGCACCATGCAGGTCACGATCCCCCTGGACGACCACGTCCTGGACCCCCGCTACTACGAGCCGCTCACCGACTACCTGCTCGACGCGTCCGGCCTGCTCTGACCCGGGGACACCCCCGGTGTCGGGTCCAGATAGACCCGGCGGACGGCGGGGAAGCGCTCCCGCAGCTGCTCCTCCGCCTCCTCGCAGGCCCACTCGACCTGCTCGGCCGAGGACACGTCACGGAAGTCGACCTTCGCGGCGATCATGACCTCGTCCGGGCCCTGGATCAGCGTCGTCAGCTCCAGCACGTCGATGATGTGCGGCACCGACAGCAGCTCCTCGCGGACCTCCTCCCGCATCGGCCGCGGCAGCGGGCGGCCGATCAGCAGCTCCGCGTTGGAGCGGCCCAGCACCCAGGCCACGTACACCAGCAGTGCGCCGATGAGGATCGAGGCGACGCCGTCCCACACGGCCGAGCCGCTGATCTCGGCGCCGAGCAGGCCGCCCGCCGCGAGGAGCAGTCCTGCCAAGGCGGCCGAGTCCTCCATCACCACGGCCTTGACGGTGGTGTCGGGGGTGAACCGCAGATAGCGGCCGAAGGGCGCCTTCATCCGTTCCGCCTCGCCCCTGACCTGGCGGACGGCGGTCCGCAGGGAGAAGCCCTCCAGCACGAAGGCGACGCCGAGCACGATGTACGAGACCAGCGGGTCGCCCAGCTCCTCGCCGTGGACGAGCGTGTGGATGCCGTCGTAGACCGAGAAGACCGCGCCGCCGACGAAGGTGGCGACGGCGGCGAGCAGCGCCCAGACGTAGCGCTCGCCGGCGTACCCGAGCGGATGGTCCTCGTCCGCCGGCTTCTCGCTCCGCTTGAGCGCGGTGAGCAGCATGACCTCGGTGACCGTGTCGGCGACCGAATGGGCCGCCTCGGAGAGCATCGCGCTCGACCCGCTGATCAGACCCGCCACCGCCTTGGCGGCGGCGATCCCGAGGTTCGCCACCGCCGCCACGATCACCGTGAACACGCTCTCGCCCTGTTCCGCCATGGATCGGACGGTATGTCCGGCCAGGGGTGCGGAAGGCGAACGACACCACCCCTCCCGAACGACGGTGCTAGAAATGAGTCATGGCTGGTTTCATCAGCCACATGCGCTCGATGCTGAGCGCACGCACCGTCGCCCGTCAGGTCTTCTTCCTCCAGGTGGCGATCGTGGTGCTCCTGGTCGTCGCGGCCATGGTGGCGCTCGTCCTGCAGTCCCGTACCGACAGCGAGCGGGAGGCCCGCACCCGGTCCCTCGCGGTGGCGAAGACCTTCGCCAGTGCGCCCGGCCTCGAAGAGGCACTCGCCGGCCCCGACCCCTCGGCGGTCCTGCAGCCCAGGGCCGAGCTGGCACGAGTCGGGTCCGACGTGGCGTTCATCGTGGTGATGACACCCGAAGGAGTGCGCTACACCCACCCCGACCCCGCCCAGATCGGCCGGAAGTACATCGGCACGATCGCCCCCGCCGCGGCGGGCGGAATCGTCAGGGAGACCGTCACCGGAACCCTCGGCCCCTCCATCCGCGCCGTCGTGCCCGTCGTCGGACAGAACGGCGAGGTGATCGCCCTGGTGGCCGCCGGAGTCACCAGCGACCAGGTGAGCGGGATCGTCGAGGCGCAGCTGCCGCTGCTCTTCGGCACCGCGGCGGCCGCCCTCGCCCTCACCACCGGCGGAACAGCGCTGGTCAGCAGGCGGCTGATGCGCCAGACCCACGGTCTGGGGCCCGCCGAGATGACGCGGATGTACGACCATCACGACGCGGTGCTGCACTCCGTACGCGAGGGCGTGCTCATCCTCGACGGCGACCGCCGACTGGTCCTGGCCAACGACGAGGCGCGCCGGCTCCTCGATCTCGCCCCCGATGCCCCCGGGAGCCCGGCGCTGGACCTCGGGATCGACCCGGACATGGCCCGGCTGCTGGACTCGGGCCGTCCGGCCGCCGACGAGGTGCATGTGGCCGGGGACCGCCTGCTGGCGGTCAACCAGCGGCCCACCGACCGTGACGGCGGTCCGCCCGGCGCCGTCGTCACCCTGCGGGACACCACCGAACTGCGGGCGCTCACCGGAAGGGCCGACATCGCGCGGGAGCGGCTGCGGCTGCTGTACGACGCCGGGATATGCATCGGGACCACGCTCGACGTCGTGCGGACCGCTCAGGAACTGGCGGACTTCGCCGTCCCCCGGTTCGCCGACTTCGTCACCGTCGACCTCGCCGACCCGGTCGTCCTGGGCGAGAAGCCGGCGGGGCGGGGCGCGGACGTGCGCCGCGTGGCGTTCCGGGGCATCCGGGACGACAGTCCGCTCTACCCGACCGGCAGCCTGATCAGCTTCGTGCCGTCCACTCCCCAGGCGGCCGGCTTCGGGACGGGGAAGGTGGTCATGGAGGCGGACATGGCCGCGCTCTCCGGATGGCAGGAGCAGGATCCGGCGAACGCCCGCAGGCTTCTCGCGTACGGGATCCACTCGATGATCGCGGCCCCGCTGCGGGCCAGGGGCGTCGTCCTGGGCGTGGCCACGTTCTGGCGCGCCGAGAAGCCCGAGCCCTTCGAGGAGGACGACCAGTCGCTCGCCGAGGAACTTGTCGCCCGCGCCGCGGTGAGCGTGGACAACGCCCGCCGCTACACGCGCGAGCACACCATGGCGGTGACCCTGCAGCGCAGCCTGCTGCCCCGGGCCCTTCCCCAGCAGACCGCCGTGGACGTCGCCCACCGCTATCTGCCGGCGCAGGCCGGGGCCGGCGGGGTGGGCGGTGTCGGCGGGGACTGGTTCGACGTCATCCCCCTCCCGGGCGCCCGGATCGCGCTCGTCGTGGGCGATGTCGTCGGGCACGGCCTGCACGCCGCCGCCACCATGGGACGGCTGCGCACCGCCGTCCACAACTTCGCGAACCTGGATCTGCCCCCGGACGAGCTGTTGTGGCACTTGGACGAGCTGGTCGCCCGGATCGACGAGGACGAGGGTGAGCACGGGAACGAGGACGTGGACGAGGACGAGAACGGCTACGGCGGCGATGGCGGTGCGGTCGCGCAGGTCACCGGCGCCACCTGTCTCTACGCGATCTACGACCCGGGCTCACGGCTCTGCACCCTCGCCCGCGCCGGGCATCTCGGCCCCGTCCTCGTGCGGCCCGACGGAAGCTCCGAGTTCGTCCAGATCCCCGGTGGTCCGCCACTGGGTCTCGGCGGTCTCCCCTTCGAGACGGTCGAGCTGGAACTCCCCGAGGGCAGCACCCTCGTGCTCTACACCGACGGTCTCGTCGAGGACCGCGGCCGCGACATCGACGAGGGGCTCGAGCTGCTGCGCCGCGCGGTCGCCCACCCCGGCCGCTCCCCGGAGGAGACCTGCCGCGCCGCCCTGGAGTGCCTGCTGCCCGGTCGCCCGCGCGACGACGTCGCCGTGCTCGTCGCCAGGACCCGCGTCCTGGACGCCGACCGCACCGCCGCATGGGAGGTGCGCTCCGACCCCTCCGCCGTGGCCCCCGTGCGCGCCGAGGCCACCCGGACGCTGGAGAGCTGGGGTCTGCACGAGGAGGCGTTCGTCACCGAGCTGATCCTCAGCGAGCTGGTCACCAACGCCATCCGCTACGGCACCGGCCCCATCCGGGTACGGCTGATCCGCGACCGGGTCCTGATCTGCGAGGTCTCCGACGGCAGCAGCACCGCCCCGCACCTGCGCCGGGCGGCGGAGTCGGACGAGGGAGGCCGCGGTCTGTTCCTGGTGGCCCAGTTCGCGGAGCGCTGGGGAACCCGGTACACCGCCGAGGGCAAGGTCATCTGGACGGAACAGATCATCCCCGGCCGGATGCCCGGCCGGGGATGATTCCGCGATGTCGAACGCCTCAGCGCGGGACGCGGACGACGCCCTCCTGGATGACGGAGATCGCCAGCTTGCCGTCCTGTGTGTAGATCCGCGCCTGGCCGAGCCCCCGCCCGCCCGAGGCGGACGGCGACTCCTGGTCGTACAGCAGCCACTCGTCGGCCCGGAACGGCCGGTGGAACCACATGGCGTGGTCCAGCGACGCCCCGACGACGTCGCCGACCGCCCAGCCGCCGCGCCCGTGGGCGAGGAGGATCGAGTCGAGCAGCGTCATGTCGGAGACGTAGGTGGCCAGTACGACGTGCAGGAGCGGGTCGTCGGCCAGCTTGCCGTTGGTGCGGAACCAGACCTGGGAGCGCGGCTCGCGGGGCTGTCCGACGGATCCCCACGGCGGCACCTCGGCGTAGCGCAGGTCCACCGCGGCCCGGGCCTCGATCAGCCGGTCCGCGACCTCGCGGGGGAGGTGGCGGGGCAGCATCTCGGCCGGGGTCGGCAGCGACTCCGGGTCCGGTGCGGCCGGCATGTCGTACTGGTGGTCCAGGCCCTCCTCGTACGTCTGGAAGGACGCCGAGAGGTGGAAGATCGGCTGGCCGTGCTGGACCGCCACCACACGACGGGTGGTGAAGGAACGGCCGTCGCGGATGCGGTCGACGTTGTAGACGATCGGCGCGCCCGGGTCGCCGGCGCGCAGGAAGTACGCGTGCAGCGAGTGGGCGAGACGGTCCTGGGGGACGGTCCGGCCTGCCGCCACCAGCGCCTGGGCGGCCACCTGGCCGCCGAAGACGCGGGGGACGATCGACGGGCGGGACTGTCCCCGGAAGATGTCCTGCTCGATCCGCTCCAGATCGAGCAGATCGAGCAGGTCATCCAGTGCAGCGTGGTGCGCTTCGGGCACTTACAGACCCATCGACTTGGCGATGATCGACTTCATGATCTCGCTGGTGCCGCCGTAGATGCGGTTGACGCGGTTGTCGGCGTACAGGCGCGCGATCGGGTACTCGTTCATGTAGCCGTAGCCGCCGTGCAGCTGGAGGCAGCGGTCGATCACGCGGTGCGCGACCTCGGTGCAGAAGAGCTTCGCGCTCGCGGCCTCGGCCGGGGTCAGCTCGCCCGCGTCCAGGGCCTCCAGGGCGCGGTCGGCGACGGCCTCGGCGGCGTCCACCTCGGCCTGGCAGGCGGCCAGCTCGAACTTGGTGTTCTGGAAGTGCGCGACCGGCTTGCCGAAGACGGTGCGCTCCTGCACGTACTGCTGGGCGAACCGGACGGCGGCCTTGGCCTGCGCGTAGGCGCCGAAGGCGATGCCCCAGCGCTCGGAGGCCAGGTTGTGGCCGAGGTAGTAGAAGCCCTTGTTCTCCTCGCCGAGCAGGTCCTCGACCGGCACCTTCACGTCGACGAACGCCAGCTCGGCGGTGTCGGAGGTGCGCAGGCCGAGCTTGTCCAGCTTGCGGCCGATGGAGTAACCCTCGGACTTGGTGTCCACGGCGAAGAGGGAGATGCCGTGGCGGCGGTCCTCGGCCGTCGGGGCGGACGTACGGGCACAGACGATCACGCGGTCGGCGTGGACGCCACCGGTGATGAAGGTCTTGGCGCCGTTGAGGACGTAGTGCGTGCCGTCCTCGGAGAGCTTGGCGGTGGTCTTCATGCCCGCGACGTCGGAGCCGGTGCCCGGCTCGGTCATCGCCAGCGCCCACATCTCGTCGCCCGAGACGAAGTTCGGGAGGTAACGCTTCTTCTGCTCGTCGGTGGCGAGCATCTTGATGTACGGGAGGGCGAGCAGCACGTGCACGCCGGAGCCGCCGAACTGGACGCCCGCGCGCGAGGTCTCCTCGTAGAGGACGGCCTCGAACTTGTGGGTGTCCAGGCCCGCGCCGCCGAACTCCTCGGGGACGTTGATGCCGAAGATGCCCAGCTCACCGAGCTTGCCGTAGAACTCGCGCGGCGCCTGGCCCGCGGCGAACCACTCGTCGTAGACGGGGACGACCTCGGCCTCGATGAAGGCCCGGATGGTCTCCCGGAACGCCTCGTGGTCCTCGTTGAATACCGTACGGCGCACGAGCCGCCTCCTTCGGAGTCCTGGGTACCTGACGCACTATGCCTAAGCGCTTGCTCAGTCAAGTTACCCATCGGTTCGCGCCGCTGTCCAGATCTCCGCGCCCAAGGTTGTCCATGTCACGTCTGGTCAGGAGCCGGAGGCCTCTTCGCGGATCCAGCGACGGTTCACGTCGTCGTACGCGAACGAAGGCATGTCGGCGACGGGGGCGGTGCGGAACGGCTGCCCGTCGTCGGTGATCCGGACCGTCCCCGAACGGCCCTCGCTGCTCCACACCAGCTCCAGGTACCAGCGGCAGTCGCAGCCCGCCGTCCGGGCGGTGACGAGCAGCTCCTCCGGGTCCGACGAGGTCACCGCGTACGGGAAGGAGATCGCCGGGAGCGTCCGGCCCTCCTCCCCGGAGGCGTCGTACCCGTCGAGTGCCCGAGCCACCGGCCGCGGCCGGTCCAGATCCACCTCGAAACGGCGCGGCGTCACCGCCCCGCCGCACCCGTCGCCCATCCGGTACGCCGCCCACGGCAGCGGCGCGCCCCGCTCCACCACCCGCACGTGCAGCGCCTGGAGCACCACCGCCGCCGCGCCCTTCCCCTGCACCGACACCCGCACCAGCGTCTCCCCGCCGTCCACGGCCTCCTGCGCCGCCGCCCAGCCCCGCGCGTCGGCCGCCTCCGGCGGGGGAGGGGGCGTCCGCTCCATGAGGTAGGTGTACGCGCACCCGTCCTTCCAGATGTCCGAGGCGACCGTCCACGTCAGCGGCGCCGGTGGTTCGGCGGCCCGCTCCCGGGTCTTCCCGGGCAGGAGTACGGCTCCGAGCGTCACCGTCCCCACGACCGCCAGCGCCCCGCAGACCACGCCCACCCATCCCCACCGGCGCCTCCGCCGCTCGGACGGGAGGCCCGGCACGCGCGCGTGCACGGGTTCCGGCTCGGGCGCGGGTCCCGCCTCCGGGGCCGGCGCGGGCTCCGGAGTCGGCTTCGGCTCCGGAGCGGGCTCAGGTGTCGCCTCCGGGCCGGGTTCGGGCGCCGGCTCCGCGCCGGGTTCCGGTGCCGGAGGGCGGCGGGCGCCGTCCGCGCGGGTCCAGGCCACCTCCAGGGCGCGCCGTTCCTCCTCGTCCGCCCCGCACAGCAGGGCGAGACGGTCGACCACGGCGAACTCCTCCGGGACGGTCGCGCCGGAGCAGTAGCGGTGGAGGGTGGACGCGCTGACGCTCAGGCGCCGGCCCAGCGCCTCGTAACTTCTCCCGTCCCGCGCCTTCAGCGCGCGCACGAGCCGCGCGAACTCCTCGACGGCGGCGTCCTTCGGCATTCCATCCCCCTCGACCCTGCGTCCCACCCTTCACGTCCTTGCACGTCAGCAGGGGTGGAATGGTTCCGGGACGGAGGGTGGGCGCGTCACCGTTGCAGGCGGCGGGCGCCGGCCCGACGCTGGTGGAGCACTGACCGAACGACCCGACGGGGGATCCACCAGCATGAACAAGCTCCGTACCGCACTCGCCACCGCCGCCGCTGCCGCCCTGGGCCTCGCGGCCCTCGCCACGGCCCCGGCGCAGGCCGCCGCCCAGCCCGCCTTCCTCGCCGCCTCCCAGATGCCGCCGTCGTCGACGCCGTGGACCGCCACCCAGGTCTTCGCCGGCATCCCGGAGAACGGCGGCGCCCTCTGCGCCCCGTACAAGATCCCGGCGCAGAACACCCGTTACCGCGAGTTCAGCACCGAGCTCGACACCAACGGTGTCCAGATCACCACCGTCGCCCGCACCGAGGCCGACGCCGTGAAGCTGGTCGACACCCTCCGCAAGGCGCTCGCCGGCTGCGGCCCCCTGCTGGAGCGGCAGAACCCGGGCCTGCACGCCGTCAGCGCCTCCCACGGCAAGCTCGCCGTCGAGGAGGGCGCCTGGGTCTACAGCCTGGACACCGCCGACCCGCAGATCGGCAGCACCGACATCCACCTCTTCTCCGTCGGCCGCGACGGCCGCACCGTCACCCTCGTCCGCTGGGGCCAGATGGGCGATCTGAAGGACGCCCCGCTGACCGCCTTCCGCACCACGACGAAGACCGCCGTCAACAAGCTCTGGCCCTGATCCGAGCCCGGAGCGCCTGATCCGAGCCCGGGGCGCCTGATCCGGATCCGGAGCGCCGCGGTCACCCGGGGGGAGTGGCCGCGGCGCCGGGGGGCCGCGACACCCGGCCGAGGGCGAACCACAGCTCCATCCGTACGTCCGCGTCGTCCAGGTCCATGCCCAGGAGCGTGGAGCAGCGCGCGATGCGCTGGCGGACGGTGTTGCGGTGGATGTCCAGGGCGACGGCCGTGCGGTCCCAACTGCCGTGGAGCGAGAGCCAGGCGCGCAGCGTCTCGGTGAGCGGCTCGCCGATCGGCGCGAGCACGCTCCGGGCGTACGCGGCCGCCTCCTCCGGATCCATCAGCCCGCCGAACCCGGCGGGCCGATGGCATGCGAGCGCCGCGCGGGTCGCCTCCGCCCGCCGCAGCGCCCGCGCGGCCTGCGCGTCGCCGACGGCGAGATCGCGTGCCTCGACGGGGGAGCTGACCCCGAGGGTCCACCCGGGCTGCGCGGTCGCGGGGGACGAGGCGGGCAGCAGGAGCCGGACGGTGCTGTCGTCCGGGGCGCCCGTGTCCAGCAGCGAGGTGCCCAGGGCGGACGCCAGGTTCGACGCGGCGAACGGCGTGCCGTCGCCGCCGTGGGCGTGGACCACCGTCCAGGGCCCGGGGCCCAGGGTGGCCGCCGCCTCGGCCGGGGGTGTGCCGAGCAGCAGGCGGACCAGGGCCGCGTCCCGGGCCGAGACGTCCGCGCCGCGGTGCGGGGCGGTCAGCAGGGAGAGCAGGACGACCGCGACCCCGGCGATCGTGTGGTCCGCGGCCTCCCGCCGCTCGGCCGCCACACCCAGCGCCAGCCCGTCGCCGCCGCCCAGCGCGTAGGCCGCGAGCACCATCCCGCCGCCGTCCCCGCTCGCCGATGCCGGTCCGCCGGGGCGCGGGCCCACCACCTGCGCCAGATGCCGCAGCGCTTCCTCCGCCTCCGTCCCGATCGCCCGCCCCGCCGTCGCGTACGCCGTGCCGCCCGCCGCGTACAGCACCGCACGCCCGCCGAGCCGGGACGCCAGGGCGCCGAGGACCGCCGGGACCGGCGCCGGCCGGGCGGCCGCCGTGGCCAGCGACTGCTGCGCCTCGGTCACCCGGCGCAGCTCGCGGAGGCGGGCCTCCGCCATCAGCCGCCAGACCGCCCGGGCCACTGCCGTGAACGGCGTCTGCGGGGGTACTTCGAGCAGCGGCAGCCCATGCTGCTCGCAGGCCGCGACGAGCTCCGCAGGAACGGTGTCGTGCACCGGCGCGACCCCGAAGCCGAGCGCCGCGGCCCCCGCCTCCACCACCCGCTCGACGTACTGCGCCGGGTCGGTGAGCTGGACGCCCGCAGTCATCAGCAGCTCGCCGCCGAGCAGATACGGATACGGGTCGGCCATCTCGGAGGTGTGCACCCAGTGGACGGACGCGTCCTCGGGCCCGGCCAGCAGCCGCAAGCCGAGGTCCTGCCGGCCGAGCAGCGCGGCCAGCGAGACCGGCGGGGCGGGCGGGGCCGGGGGCGTGGGCTCCTGTGCGGACATGGGTGTGGACCCTTCGTACATCCCCTTTGCGAACAGTGGATGAAACGTACACTTCATCGTCGCTTTCCGGCCACCTACTGTCGTCCCATCCAGCGGCCGCGGGTACGGGCGGATGTCCCCGCGATCGGTCACTGGAGTCACTCCACCCGCACGACACGCCACCGAAGTGAACGAGGGAGGGCCCCATGGCCGTCGACTACACAGTGATCGTCCTGTACTTGGCCGGGATGCTCGCGATGGGCTGGTGGGGTATGCGCCGCGCCAAGTCCAAGAGCGAGTTCCTGGTCGCGGGCCGTCGCCTCGGGCCCTGGATGTACTCCGGGACCATGGCCGCCATCGTCCTCGGCGGCGCCTCCACCATCGGCGGCGTGGGGCTCGGCTACAAGTACGGCCTCTCCGGCGCCTGGATGGTCTTCACCATCGGCCTCGGTCTGCTGGCCCTCTCGGTCTTCTTCTCCGCGCGCATCGCCCGGCTGAAGGTCTACACGGTCTCCGACATGCTCGACCTGCGCTACGGCGGCAAGGCCGGCGTCATCTCGGGCGTGGTCATGTGGGCGTACACGCTGATGCTCGCGGTCACCTCGACCATCGCGTACGCCACCATCTTCGACGTCCTCTTCGACCTGCCCCGCACGGTCGCGATCGTCCTCGGCGGCGCCATCGTCGTGGCCTACTCGACGCTCGGCGGCATGTGGTCCATCACCCTCACCGACATGGTGCAGTTCGTGGTGAAGACCATCGGCGTGCTGATCCTGCTTCTGCCCATCGCCGTGATCAAGGCCGGCGGTTTCGCCGAGATGAAGGCCCAGCTGCCCACCGAGTACTTCGCGCCGCTCGGCATCGGCGGCGAGACGATCTTCACGTACGTGCTGATCTACACCTTCGGCATGCTCATCGGCCAGGACATCTGGCAGCGGGTCTTCACCGCCCGGACCGACAAGGTCGCCAAGTGGGGCGGCACCGTCGCCGGTACGTACTGCCTCGTCTACGCCCTCGCCGGCGCCGTCATCGGCACCGCGGCCAAGGTGCTCTACCCGAACCTGCCCAGCGCCGACGACGCCTTCGCGACCATCGTCAAGGACGAGCTGCCCATGGGTGTCCGGGGCCTGGTCCTCGCCGCCGCGCTCGCCGCCGTCATGTCGACCTCCTCCGGCGCGCTGATCGCCTGCGCCACCGTCGCCAACAACGACATCTGGTCCAAGTTGCGCGGGCTGACCACCGGAGGCGGCGGCGAGGACCACGACGAGGTGAAGGGCAACCGCCTCTTCATCCTCCTCATGGGCATCGCCACCATCTGCATCGCCATCGCCCTGAACGACGTCGTGCAGGCCCTGACGGTCGCCTACAACCTGCTGTCGGCGGGCTGCTCGTGCCGATCCTCGGCGGCCTGCTGTGGCGCCGCGGCACCGTGCAGGGAGCCCTGGCCGCGGTCACCGTCGGCGGCCTGTCCGTGATTGGCCTGATGTGGGCTTACGGAATCTTGGCTAATGAGCCTGTTTACTATGGTTTGTTGGCCTCGCTCGCCGCATATGTGATCGTTTCCCTGGCCACCCGCCCGACGGACGCCGCCGTGCTCGCGAACTGGCGAGCCCGGCTGGCGGGCCAGGACGCGGCCGACGCCGACGCGACGCCGGAGACCGTGCCGGCCGCGACCGGCTGACCGCACCGCAGACACCCGGTCGGGGGCCCCGAGACCCGAGGCCCCCGACCGGACCCCCACCGATACACCCCAGGAGGACCCGACCATGAGCAGCGACCAGAACGCCTTCCGCGGCCCGACCGACTCGTCCCGCATCCCGCGGTACGCCGGTCCCGCGACGTTCGCCCGGCTGCCGCGACTCGACGAGGTCGGCACCACCGACATCGCCGTGGTCGGCGTCCCCTTCGACAGCGGCGTCTCCTACCGCCCCGGCGCCCGCTTCGGCGGCAACGCGATCCGCGAGGCCTCCCGCCTCCTGCGTCCGTACAACCCGGCGCAGGACGCCTCGCCCTTCGCGCTGGCCCAGGTCGCCGACGCCGGTGACATCGCCGCCAACCCCTTCAACATCAACGAGGCCGTCGAGACGATCGAGGCCGCGGCCGACGATCTGCTCGGCACCGGCGCCCGGATGATGACCCTCGGCGGCGACCACACCATCGCCCTGCCGCTGCTGCGCTCCGTCGCCAAGAAGCACGGCCCGGTCGCCCTGCTCCACTTCGACGCGCACCTCGACACCTGGGACACCTACTTCGGCGCCGAGTACACCCACGGCACCCCGTTCCGCCGTGCCGTCGAGGAAGGCATCCTCGACACCGAGGCGCTCTCCCACGTCGGCACGCGCGGCCCGCTGTACGGCAAGCAGGACCTCACCGACGACGAGAAGATGGGCTTCGGCATCGTCACCTCGGCGGACATCTACCGCCGCGGCGCCGACGAGGTCGCCGACCAGCTGCGCCAGCGCATCGGCAACCGCCCGCTGTACATCTCCATCGACATCGACTGCCTCGACCCGGCCCACGCGCCCGGCACCGGCACCCCGGAGGCGGGCGGCATGACCTCCCGCGAGCTCCTGGAGATCCTGCGCGGCCTGTCCTCCTGCAACCTGGTCTCCGCCGACGTCGTCGAGGTCGCCCCGGCCTACGACCACGCCGAGATCACCGCGGTCGCCGCCTCGCACACGGCGTACGAACTGACGACGATCATGTCCCGCCAGATCGCGGAGAGCCGCGCGGCGAAGTAATGGGGACCCAGTCGGGTTGTGGGCAGTCGTTCCGCAGGGCGGAACGGGTGGGCACAACCCGACCACCGGGCCGCACACGACCAACCACGCACTCTGGGGACCGTCCATGACCCACGACCACGACCTCGTCCTGCGGCCCACCGCCGCGCAGACCGAGGCCGCGCTCGCCCCGCCCGCCGGGCGGAACGGCGGAGACCTCGTCGTCGAGACCCTCAGCGGTCTCGGCGCCACCACCGTCTTCGGCCTGCCCGGCCAGCACGCCCTCGGCATGTTCGACGCGCTGCGCCGCTCCTCCCTCACGTACGTCGGACTTCGCGTCGAGAACAACGCGGGCTTCGCCGCCGACGCGTACGGCCGGATGACCGGCGAGGCGGCCCCGCTGCTGCTCTCCACCGGCCCCGGCGCGCTGATGTCGCTCGCCGCGCTCCAGGAGGCGGCGGCCGCCTCCGCGCCCGTCCTCGCGATCGGCAGCCAGATCCCGGTGGCCGGACTCGGTGGCGGCCGGCACGGATACCTCCACGAGCTGCGTGACCAGCAGGCGTCCTTCCGGGACATCGTGAAGTCGGTGCACACCGTCCGTACGCAGTCCCAGATCCCGTCCGCGATCGCGGCGGCCTGGGAGTCGGCGCTGACCGCGCCGCACGGGCCGGTCTGGGTCGAGATCCCGCAGGACGTCCTCCTCGCGGAGACCACCCTGCCGGTCGTGACGGCGATGGACGCGACGCCCGAGGAGGTCGTCCCGCGCCCCGAGCTGACGGCGGTGGCGGCCCATCTGCTCGCGAACGCCGAGCGGCCCGCGATCATCGCCGGCGGCGGAGTCGTCCGCTCCGACGCGTCCGGCAAGCTGCGCGCGCTCGCCGAGCGGATCGACGCGCCCGTGGTCACCACCTTCGGCGGCAAGGGCGCCTTCCCCTGGGAGCACCCGCTCTCGCTGCAGTCCTGGCTGGAGGACCGGCACACCACCGACTTCCTGGAGGACGCGGACGTCCTGCTGGTCGTCGGATCCGGCCTCGGCGAGCTGTCCTCGAACTACCACACCTTCGCCCCGCGCGGCCGGGTGATCCAGATCGAGGCGGACGCGGGCAAGCTGGAGTCGAACCACCCGGCGCTCGGCATCCACGCGGACGCCCGCCTGGCGCTCTCCGCGCTCCTGGAGACGGTGGAGGTACGTCAGGACGCCGGCGCGCCGGAGCGCGTCAAGGCGGTCCTCACCAAGGTCCGGGACCGGATCGCGGCCCAGGACCTCGGCCTGGAGCAGCGGATCGTGGCCTCGGTCCGCGAAGCGCTGCCGGACGACGCGCCGAGCTTCTGGGACATGACGATCCTCGCCTACTGGGCCTGGTCGGCCTTCGACGCCCGCCACCCCAACACGATGCACTCCGCCCAGGGCGCCGGCGGCCTCGGCTACGGCTTCCCCGCCGCCCTCGGCGCCGCGGCGGCCGACCCGACCAGGCCCGTCCTCGCGGTCTCGGGCGACGGCGGAGCGATGTACTCGATCGCGGAGCTGGCGACGGCGAAGCAGTACGGCTTCGACGTCACCTGGCTGATCGTCGACGACGGCGGTTACGGGATCCTGCGCGAGTACATGACGGACGCCTTCGGCGAGGCCACGGGCACGGAGCTGGCCCGTCCGGACTTCGTCGCCCTCGCGGAATCCTTCGGCGTCCCGGCGGCCCGCACGACCCCCGAAACCCTGACGGCCGACCTCGCGAAGGCCCTGGCCACCCCTGGTCCGTCGGTTGTGGTCCTCCCGGCACTACTGCGGATGTTCGAGCCTACACACCTGTGAGTGAACGGCGTTTGTCGCGTCGATCAGCCGAGGCATATCCTCCTTGTGTCGTCAGCATAGGGAGGATTTGTCATGTCGAACCTGTACGTGGAAGTCGACGATCTGGCTCTTGCCGAGGCGGCGGAGATACTGGGCACGAAGACGAAGAAGGACACGGTCAACGCCGCCCTCCTGGAAGTCGCCCGGCGACACAAGCGTCTGCAGGCCCTGGACGCGCTGGTGGCCATGGGCGAACGCGGTGACTTCGAGATCCTCCGAGACAAGAGGAATTACCGTCGATGAGCCCGCTGACCTATCTCATCGACACCTCCGCCGTCTTCCGGATCATCGAGCACAAGACTGTGCGCGAGAAATGGGTGAAGCACATGGCTGAGGGGGTCATCGGCCTGTGTGACGTCAGTGAGCTGGAGATCCTCTACTCCGCCCAGTCCGCGAACGACCGCCTGGCCAAGGAAGACAGCCTCGCCCAACTCTTCAACTGGGTCGCCGTTCCTGAAGGGGTCTACCAGCGAGCCCGCCGTGTCCAGCAGATGCTCACCAACCGCGGCGAGCACCGCAGCGCAGGTCCCGTGGACCTGCTCGTCGCGGCCACCGCCGAGCTCTCCGGTCTCACCCTCATCCATTACGACAAGGACTTCGAGACCGTCGCCCGTGTGACAGGCCAGCCCACCCAGTGGATCGCCCCGCCCGGGACAGCCGACTGACCCGGTCCTAGGACCACGGACCGGTCTTTCCCCGCACATTGTTGCGGCGGGATGAAATCCCACCCCACCCGTGTTGGTGCCTTCCGGTAGAGCAGGACGAAAGGGAGGCGACCACGTGGCCGCGGCGGGGCAGGAACAGGCGGATCGGCAGGCGCCGAAGGCGCAGGGCTGGGCGCGCAGGCTGGCCGGGTACGCGTGGCGGTACAAGGCCAACGTGGTGCTCGCGCTCGGGTCCTCCCTGGCCGGCATGGCCGTCCTCGCCCTCGTACCGCTCATCACCAAGGTCATCATCGACGACGTCATCGGGGCGAAGACGAAGTCCCTCGCCGTCTGGACCGGTCTCCTCCTCGCCTCCGCCGTCGTCGTCTACGTCCTCACGTACGTCCGCCGCTTCTACGGCGGCCGACTCGCCCTCGACGTCCAGCACGACCTCCGTACCGAGATGTACGGCACCATCACCCGGCTCGACGGCCGACGGCAGGACGAGCTGTCCACCGGGCAGGTCGTCGGACGGGCCACGAGCGACCTCCAGCTCATCCAGGGCCTGCTCTTCATGCTCCCGATGACGATCGGGAACATCCTGCTCTTCGGGATCTCCCTCGGAGTGATGGCCGCCCTCTCCCTCCCGCTCACCCTCGTCGCCCTCGCCGTGGCCCCCGCGCTCTGGTTCATCGCCAAACGCAGCCGCACCCGTCTCCACCCCGCCACCTGGTACGCCCAGGCGCAGGCCGCCGCCGTCGCCGGGGTCGTCGACGGGTCCGTGACCGGGGTCCGGGTCGTCAAGGGCTTCGGTCAGGAGGACCAGGAGACCGGCAAGATCCGCGACGCCAGCCGCAAGCTCTTCGCGGGGCGGCTGCGCACGATCCGGCTCAACTCGAGGTACACCCCCGCCCTCCAGGCCGTCCCCGCCCTCGGTCAGGTCGCCGTCCTCGCGCTCGGCGGCTGGCTCGCCACCCGCGGCCAGATCACGCTCGGCACCTTCGTCGCGTTCTCCGCCTACCTCGCCTCGCTCGTCGGCCCGGTCCGGATGCTCGCCATGGTCCTCACCGTCGGCCAGCAGGCCCGCGCGGGCGTCGACCGGGTCCTGGAGCTCATCGACACCGAGCCGGTCATCGAGGACGGCACGAAGGAGCTGCCGGCGGACGCCGAGGCCACGGTCGAGTTCGACGACGTGGGCTTCGCCTACGAGGACGGCCGCCCCGTCCTGGACGGCTTCTCCCTGGAGATCCGCGCGGGCGAGACCGTCGCCGTCGTCGGCGCCTCCGGCTCCGGCAAGTCCACCGTCTCGCTCCTGCTGCCCCGCTTCTACGACGTCACCCACGGCGCCGTCCTCGTCGGCGGCAACGACGTCCGCGAGCTCACGCTCGACTCGCTGCGCGCCGCCATCGGACTCGTCCCCGAGGACAGCTTCCTGTTCTCCGACACCGTCCGCGCCAACATCGCGTACGGGCACCCGGACGCCACCCAGGAGCAGATCGAGACCGCCGCCCGCGCCGCGCAGGCGGACCGGTTCATCGCCGAGCTGCCCGCCGGCTACGACACCAAGGTCGGCGAGCACGGCCTCACCCTCTCCGGCGGCCAGCGCCAGCGCATCGCGCTCGCCCGCGCCATCCTCACCGACCCCCGGCTCCTCCTCCTCGACGACGCCACCTCCGCCGTCGACGCGCGCGTGGAGCACGAGATCCACGAGGCCCTCGCCTCCGTGATGGCCGGCCGCACCACGCTCCTCATCGCCCACCGCCGCTCCACCCTCGGCCTCGCCGACCGGATCGCCGTCCTCGACGACGGCCGGCTCTCCGACATCGGCACCCACGAGGAGCTGGAGGAGCGCTCCGCGCTCTACCGGCGGCTCCTCACCGACCCCGACGAGCTCGGCGGCGTCTCGCCCGGCCACACCGTGCCGGTCGAGGTGCCCGAGGACCGGAGCCTGCGCGCCGAACTGGACGCCGAGTTCGACGCCGAACGCGGCATCACCCCCACCCTCTGGGTACGGGAGGAGACCGCCGCCGAGGAGTCGGCGGCCCCCGGAGCCACCCCCGAACTGCTCGCGGCCGTCGAGGCGCTGCCGCCCGCCACCGACACCCCCGACGTCGACGAGGCGCGGGCCGTCACCGCCGAGGACTCCTACGGACTGCGCCGCCTGCTGCGCGGCTTCGGCATCCCGCTCCTCATCAGCCTCGGCCTCGTCGCCGTCGACGCCGGCATGGGCCTGCTGCTGCCCGTACTGATCCGGCACGGCATCGACGAGGGCGTCAACCAGCTCGCCGTCGGCGCCGTCTGGGCCGCCTCCGCGCTCGCCCTCGGCACCGTCCTCGTGCAGTGGGTCGCCCAGACCGCCGAGACCCGGATGACCGGCCGCACCGGCGAGCGGGTGCTCTACGCCCTCCGGCTGAAGATCTTCGCCCAGCTCCAGCGGCTCGGCCTCGACTACTACGAGCGCGAGCTCACCGGCCGGATCATGACCCGGATGACGACGGACGTGGACGCGCTGTCCACGTTCCTCCAGACGGGGCTCGTCACCGCGTTCGTCTCCGTCACGACCTTCTTCGGGATCATGGGCGCGCTGCTCGTGCTCGACCTCCAGCTCGCCCTGGTCGTCTTCGCGACGCTCCCGGTCCTCGCCGTCGCCACGTACTTCTTCCGCCGCTCCAGCGTGAAGGCGTACGAGCTGGCGAGGGAGCGCATCAGCGTCGTCAACGCCGACCTCCAGGAGTCGGTCTCCGGCCTCCGGATCGTGCAGGCCTTCCGCCGCGAGCAGTCCGGAGCCGCCCGGTTCGCCGCCCGCAGCGACGAGTACCGCGAGGCCCGCGTCCGCGGACAGTGGCTCATCTCGATCTACTTCCCCTTCGTCACGCTGCTGTCGTCCGTGGCCGCCGCGGCCGTGATGATCGTCGGCGCGAACCGCATCGAGGCGGGGTCGCTGACCACCGGCGCGCTCGTCGCCTACCTCCTCTACATCGACCTCTTCTTCGCGCCCGTGCAGCAGCTCTCCCAGGTCTTCGACGGCTACCAGCAGGCCGCCGTCTCCCTGAAGCGGATGCAGGAGCTGCTCCAGGAGCCGACGTCGACGGCCGCGGCCGACGAGCCCCTGGACGTGCTGTCGCTGCGCGGCGAGATCGCCTTCGAGGACGTGTCGTTCGCGTACGGCGAGGAGGAGGAAGCGCTCACCGGCATCGACCTGCGGATCCCCGCCGGGCAGACCGTGGCCTTCGTCGGCGAGACCGGCGCCGGGAAGTCCACGCTGGTCAAGCTGGTCGCGCGGTTCTACGACCCGACCGCGGGCCGGGTCACCGCCGACGGCGCCGACCTCAGGGACCTGGACCTCACCGCGTACCGTCACCGGCTCGGCGTCGTCCCGCAGGAGGCGTACCTCTTCGCCGGGACGATCCGCGACGCGATCGCGTACGGCCGCCCCGACGCGACCGACGCCGAGGTCGAGGCGGCGGCCCGCGCGGTCGGCGCCCACGACATGATCGCGACCCTGGACGGCGGCTACCTCCACGAGGTCGCCGAGCGCGGCCGCAACCTCTCCGCCGGCCAGCGCCAGCTGATCGCCCTGGCCCGCGCCGAGCTCGTCGACCCGGACGTCCTGCTCCTCGACGAGGCCACGGCCGCCCTCGACCTGGCCACCGAGGCCCAGGTCAACCAGGCCACCGACCGCCTGGCCGGCCGCCGTACGACGCTGGTCGTCGCCCACCGCCTCACCACCGCGGCCCGCGCGGACCGCGTGATCCTCATGGCCCACGGCCGCGTCGCGGAGGACGGCACCCACGACGAGCTGCTCGCACGGGACGGCAGCTACGCGGAGCTGTGGCGCACATTCATCGGCGAGGCGGAACCTGCCGAGGCGAAGGCCGTCTGAGTACGAGCGCGGATTCCGCCGCCCGCCCGGGCCGGGATTGAATCGGGGCCATGAGCAACGAGCACCCCGTCCGCGCCCGGGCCGAGTCAGGCCCCGGCGGCTCCGACCGCCCGGACCCGGCGGCCTACCGGCTGCGCACCCGCGCCCTGTGGTGCGGACTGGCCCTGGCGCCCGCGACCGTCCTGGTCGTGTTCCTGGCCCTGACCACGCCCGAGGGCTCCGGCTGCGTCATGAAGGGTGACTGCGGCACCACCCCCGGCTGGTTGTACCTCGCCACCCTCGCCGTCGCGGCCGGGTCCTGGATCCACGCGCTCTGCACCCCGGACGGCCCCGCCCCCGCGTCCTCCCGCAAGGCCGCGTTCTGGACGATGATCGGCGCCGAGTGCGTGTTCCTGCTGCTCGTCCTCACCTACTTCGTGTAGAGGCAACCGCTCAGGGCTCCCGTGCGTCGTACGCATGTACGGCAGAGAGCGGGGAGGGGATCCAGTGTTCGGTGAGACCAGCGGGACGGCGCGCGGCACACGACTGCTCGGACATCTGTTGGCGGTGCTCCTCGCCGTCGGCGCCCTCACCCTCGCCGGGCCGGGTACCGCCTCCGCCAGCGCGGGATCGCTGTGCAGCGGCCGGCCCACCAAGACCGTCGGCTTCGCCACCGGGGAGCTGCGGCTCTACCGCAGCCGGCAGTACGTCTGCGCCCTCGCCGTCGCCAAGGCCCCCGGTCCGCGACGCGCGATGTCCGTCTCCCTCCAGCCCCGCGGCGGGCGGCCCGCCGTCGACAGCGGGCAGTTCACCCGGCAGGCCGGTCCCGTCACCGTGCACGCCCTCAACCGCTGCGTCCGGGCCACCGGCACCATCGCCGGCCGGAGCGGTTCGACCGGATGGGTCCTCTGCTGAAACCCCATCCGTCACACAGGTAAGGGCCAACCAGGTCTGGCGGCACCCACGTTGACCCCGCTAGGTTCGCGACACCGTTGTGAATCAAGGGGAGGGTGAATGCGCAAGTCGCTGATCTGGCTGACATCGCTCACGGTGCTCATAGGCACCGTCGGGGCGAGTGGTGCGGCTACCGCCGCCGAGTCGGCCACCGGCAACCCGACCGTCGCCGAGAGCGCCGTCGGCACGGACATCAAGGACCGCATCCTGGCGATCCCCGGGATGAGCCTCATCGAGGAGAAGCCGTACGCCGGCTACCGCTACTTCGTCCTGGAGTACACCCAGCCGATCGACCACCACCGGCCGTGGAAGGGCACGTTCAAGCAGCGGCTGTCCCTCCTCCACAAGGACACCGACCGCCCGACCGTCTTCCACACCAGCGGCTACGGGCTGAGCACCACCCCCAGCCGCCGCGAGCCCACCCGGATCATCGACGGCAACCAGGTCTCCATGGAGTACCGGTTCTTCACTCCGTCCCGGCCGCAGCCCGCCGACTGGTCCAAGCTGGACATCTGGCAGGCCGCGAGCGACCAGCACCGCATCTTCACCGCCCTGAAGAAGATCTACGGGCAGAAGTGGCTCTCCACCGGCGCGTCCAAGGGCGGAATGACGGCCACGTACTACGAGCGCTTCTACCCGCGTGACATGGACGGCGTCGTCGCCTACGTGGCGCCGAACGACGTCAACAACAAGGAGGACTCGGCCTACGACCGGTTCTTCGAGACCGTCGGGACCAAGGAGTGCCGCGACCGTCTCAACGCGCTGCAGCGCGAGGCGCTGATCCGCCGCGAGCCGCTCCAGAAGAAGTACAAGGAGTGGGCCGCGACCGAAGGCGCCACCTTCAACACCGTCGGCTCCCTCGACAAGGCGTACGAGGCCGTCGTCCTCGACTTCGTCTGGGGCTTCTGGCAGTACTACGGCGAGGACGTCTGCGGTTCGATCCCGGACGCCAAGGCCGCGAGCGACGACGAGGTCTACGAGACCATCGACGCCTACTCCGGCTGGTCCTTCTACACCGACCAGGGCCTCGACCCGTACACGCCGTACTACTACCAGGCCGCGACCGAGCTCGGCTCGCCCGGCATCAAGCTGCCGCACCTGACAGGCCTGACCCGCTACGGCTACCAGCCGGCGCGGAACTTCGTGCCGCGCGAGATCCCGACGAAGTTCAAGCCGTCGGCCATGCGCGACGTGGACGACTGGGTCCGCAAGAACGCGAACCAGATGCTGTTCGTCTACGGCGGCAACGACCCGTGGGGAGCCGAGCCGTTCCGCCTCGGCAAGGGCGCGCGCGACAGCTACGTCTACACCGCCCCCGGCGCCAACCACGGTGCCCAGGTCGCGGGGCTCGTCGAGGCCGAGCGCACCAAGGCCACGGCCCGCATCCTCGCCTGGGCCGGTGTCGACGCCCCGGCGGCCGCCGCCGCGCAGCCGCTGGCGCGCTTCGACGCCCGCCTGGACAAGCCGGCGGAGGAAGAGCTGAGCCGGGAGCACGGCGTACGTCCGTGAGCCGTGCGGAGGGCCGTGAGCCGACGGCTCGCGTCGCTCCGCACGAGCCTCCGGCTCTCCGTCGCGAGCCCCGCGCTCGCGGTGTGAGCCTCACCTGAGTGTGGGCTGCGCCCGGTGGTGTCACAGCCGCCGGGCGCAGCCCACCGGTCTCTCCCCGCCCAGCGACACGAACAGCGCCGTCGACGACGGGCAGCGGTCGCGGCTCGTGACCGCCGAGGCGACCCGGTAGACCGGCGGCCGTTCGCCGGAGCCGTCGCAGGCCGTCTCCTTCACCTGGCCCTCGCGGGAGGCGGAGAGACAGTCCCCGACGATCGTGCGCGGACCGCCGCCCCGGCCCGGGTCGCCCGGATGCGGTGGCTCCAGATTGCGCATGCAGGCGTACCCCTGCGGCACCGCGCCGTCGCCGTCCTCGTCCGCCGCCGATCGGTTCTCCGAGACGTGCAGGACGAAGTCCGTGGTGGCCGGGCACATCGCGCCTGCGGACGTCCCCGGAGCCTGACCCTCGTACCGGGTCGTCACCCGCGCCGCCGCCTTCTCGCTCGTGCACGGCACCTCGCGGTAGACCGAGCCACGGGTGGAACAGTCCCCGGGCCCCAGGAACACCGCCCCGTGGTCGGCGGGAGAGGTCGTGTACGTGACGGGGCCCGGCAGCCCGGAGTCCGGCGTCCGCTGACAGCCGGCCACCGCGAACAGCAGCACCCCGAGCGACACCCCTACCAGCACCCCGAGCGACAGCCCCCCGAACAGCCCCCACCCGCTCCTGAGAGCGCGCATGAAAAGACCCCCCGATCTCCGCGTCCAGCGTGGCGCGCCGGAGCGGGCGCACGCCAGGAAGAACGGGGGGTCTGCGTCCTCAGTTACGTTTCGCGTAGGACAGGCCGTGGCCGACCGGGTACAGCACCTTCGACGGATCGTCCGCCCGCTGGACGGGAACGGGCAGACGCCCCTTCGGCCGGGCGTGGCCCGCGATCACCCGGACCGCGGCCCGCAGTTCGACATCCGTCCAGGAGTACGCGGCGACGGTCGCCCGCTGCCCGGTGAGCCCGGCGATGTCGTACGGGTTGCGGATCGCGACCGTCACGACCGGTACACCGGTGGCGACGAGCCGGGAGACCAGGGTGCGCTGCGGACTGGTCGCCGAGACGTTGTACGTCCCCACGACCACGACGTCCTTGCCGGCCGCCGCGGCCACCGCCTCGTCGATCTTCGCCGCCGTCGGGGTGATCCCGGTCGACAACGCCGTGGCGGAGAAGCCGAGTTCGATGAAGGCGGTGGCGAGGGTCGTGGTCGGCGGGCCCGTGCTGCCGGACGGCGAGGCCGGATCGGCGCCGACGACCAGCACGTTGCCGTGGCTGCGCCGGCTGATCGGCAGGAAGCCGCCCTCGTTGAGGAGCAGGGTCGTGGTCTCCTCCGCGATCCGGTCGGCCTGGGCCAGGTGGGCGGGGGTGCCGACCGTACGGTCCACTCCGGCGGCGGTGACGAACGGCTTGCGGAACAGCCCCAGTTTCGCCTTGAGGCGCAGAATCCGCAGGATCGATTCGTCGAGCCGGGCCTCGGTCAGCTCGCCGTTCTTGACGGCCTGGAGGACCGCGTTCCAGGCGATGTCCAGCTTCGGCGGGTTCAGGAGCTGGTCGACACCGGCCTTGAGGGCGAGCACCGGCACGCGATCGTCGCCGTACTTCGTCCGCACGCCCTCCATGCCGAGGGAGTCCGTCACCACCACGCCGTCGTAACCGAGCTGCTCGCGCAGGATGCCGGTCAGGATCGGGCGGGAGAGGGTCGCCGGGTCCTCGTTCGGGTCGAGCGCGGGCACGACGATGTGCGCCGTCATGATCGAGTCGATCCCGGCGGAGATCGCGGACCGGAACGGCGGGGCGTCGAGCTCGGTCCACTGCTCCCGGGTGTGCGTGATGGTCGGCAGCCCGTAGTGGCTGTCGGTGGCCGTGTCGCCGTGGCCGGGGAAGTGCTTGGAGGTCGCCGCGATCCCGGCCCGCTGGTAGCCCTTCACCTGGGCGGCGACGAGATCGGCGACGGCCTGCGGGTCGGAGCCGAAGGAGCGGACTCCGATGACGGGGTTGGCGGGGTTGACGTTGACGTCCGCGACCGGCGCGTAGTTCTGCCGGATGCCGACGGCGGCCAGCTCGGCGCCCGCGATCTGCGCGGCCTTGCGGGCGTCGGAGTGCGAGCCCCCGGCACCGAGCGCCATGGCGCCGGGCATCAGGGTGGCCGGCTTCCCGACCCGGCAGACGATGCCGTGCTCCTGGTCGGTGGAGATCAGCAGGGGGAGGGGCGTGGGCTGGGCGAGGCCCGCGCGCTGGATGCCGTTGGAGAGCTCGGCGATCTGGTGCGGGTCGCGGGTGTTGTGCGCCCAGGCGAAGTAGATGACGCCGCCGACGTGGTACTTCTCGACGAGCTCGGCGGCGGTGCGGACGCCGATCTCGGTCAGGTTGGCGTCGATGTCGGCCTGGTCGGGGGCGGTGGCGGAGTGGCCGTACACCCGCATGACGAAGACCTGGCCGACCTTCTCTTCCAGCGACATACGGGAGATGAGCCGCCTCAGGTTCCGGTCGTCGGACGCGAGGTCGGCCGAGCCGGCATGTGCGGAGTCGGCTGAGTCGGCGAGGGCGGTCGGGGTGGTCACGCCGGTGACGGCGGCGGCCGCCGCGGCGGCGGTGACGGTGAGGAGGGTGCGTCTGGAGGTGGCGCGGTGGTGCACTGATGCTCCTTCCGGCCGTGCAAGGTTGAAGGAAACTTCCAGGAGTCACGGATAGCCCGAAAGTAACTGCCAGGTCAAGGACCTGAGCAGGAATCAGTGGCGCGGGTCGGTGAGCGGACCGATGGGATCGGTGGGGCGGGCGGGACTCCCGTGCCGGTCGGTCACGCCGTCGACGACGCGACTCGGGGCCACGGCTCCTGGAGCGTGTGGACCGTCTCCCTGATCGCGGGACGGCGAGCGGCGCCCGTGCGCCACGGGGCGTGCGGTCGGTGCCTCGGTATCGGGTCCAGCCGGACCGGGGTCACCCTGCAGGGTGGATCGGTGAAGCGTTGCTTCATCCAACCATGAAGGAGAATTCGCTGGTGCTACACGTTCGGCGGAGGCGATGCTCGACGACATGCGTCCCGCCCACATCGCCCTGGCCGCGCTCGTCGCCGCTGTCTGGGGAGTCAACTTCGTCGTCATCGAGATCGGTCTCGACCACTTCCCACCGCTGCTCTTCTCCGCCCTGCGCTTCCTCGCCGCCGCCCTGCCGGCCGTCTTCCTCGTCGGCCGCCCCAAGGTCGCCTGGAAGTGGATCGTGGGTGTCGGACTCGTCCTGGGCGTGGTCAAGTTCGGCCTGCTCTTCACCGGGATGGACCTGGGCGCCCCGGCCGGACTCGCCTCCCTGATCCTCCAGGTCCAGGCCGTCTTCACGGCCCTGTTCGCCTTCGTCGCGCTCGGCGAACGGCCCGGGACGCTGAAGATCGCGGGCATGGCGGTCGCGCTCGCCGGCATCGGCGTCGCCGCCGTCGACGAGGGTGCCTCCGGCCCGCTCGTCGGCTTCGCGCTCTGCATCGCGGCGGCGGCCTGCTGGGGCGTCTCCAACGTCCTGACCCGCAAGGCATCCCCGCCCGACGCCCTCAACTTCATGGTCTGGGTCAGCACCGTCCCCATCCTGCCGCTGCTCGCCCTCTCCCTCGTCCTGGAGGGACCGGAGCGCGACCTCGAAGCGCTGCGCGGACTCGACTGGACCGGCGTCGGCGCCATCGTCTACGTCGCCTGGGTCACCACCGTCTTCGGCTTCGGCGCCTGGGGCTGGCTCCTGCGCCGCTACCCGGCCTCGTCGGTGGCCCCGTTCTCCCTCCTGGTCCCGGTCTTCGGGATGTCCTCGGCCGCCCTCTTCCTCGGCGAGGGGATCAGCGGCCTGCGCTGGTGCGCGGCGGCCCTGCTGGTCGGGGGCGTCGCGCTGACGTCCTTCGCGCCGGGGCGGGCGGTGCCGTCGGCGCCGTCGCCGGAGACGGGTCCGGAGCCCGTCGAAGCGAGCGGACGTACCGTGTCGTCGCCGTGAGCCTGCTCGTGGGGCCGCTCGTGAGGCCGCTCGTGGGGGGCGCGAAGGGGCGGGGTTCCGGGCGGGCTAGGGTCCGATGCCATGGACCTGGTACCCATCGACCGTGAACCCGCCCCTGGAACGCTGCTGTTGAGCGGCATCCCGGGCAGTGGCAAGTCCACCGTGGCGGCCGCCCTCGCCGCCCGGTTCGCGCGGGCCGCGCACATCGAGGTCGACGAGCTCCAGGAGCTCATCGTCAGCGGGGGGCAGTGGCCGACGATGGACCACGACCCGGAGGCCGACCGTCAGATCTTCCTGCGCGCCCGCAACGCCTGCCTGCTGGCGGACAGCTTCACGGCGGCCGGCTTCCTGCCGGTCGTCGACGACGTGGTCGTCCGCCGCAGCCACCTCGACTTCTACCGCGCCTCGGTGCGGACGGGTCCGCTCCACGTCGTGTTCCTCGCCCCGGGCCCGGAGACCGCCTGGGAGCGCAACAACGCCCGCGACAAGCGCCTCACGACGAACTGGGCCCCACTGGACGCGGCGATGCGCGAGGAACTGCCGGACGCCGGCATCTGGCTCGACAACGCGTCCTTGACGGTCCGGGAGACGGTGGACGCGATCCTGAAGGCGACGGGGCTGGACGCGCACGCGAGCGCGGCGTAGGGCCCTGGACGCGGTGGGCCGCTGAGCCCGGGCGGAGCTTTGGGCGAGGCCCACCCGAGCGGGGAGGGCGCCGGCCAGAGGCCCGGCCCCGTCACCCCCGAGGAGGTGGCGTCGGCCCGAGGCCTCGCGCCCGTCACCCCCGAGGTGGCGTCGTCGAGTCGCGTACCAGGAGCTCCGCGGGGATCGTCGCCAGGCCGCCCGGTGGGGCCTCCTCCGTGCCCATCGCGAGTCGGCCCGCCCGCGCGCCCGCCTCCTGGAGGGGCAGCCGTACGGTCGTCAGCGCGGGGGCCGCGTCGGCCGAGAACGGGAGGTCGTCGAAGCCCGCCACCGAGACGTCCTCGGGGATGCGCAGCCCCCGGTCCCGCAGCGCCGCGCACGCGCCCAGCGCGACCGTGTCGTTCGCGGCCACGACCGCCGTCAACGACGGCTCCCGGCGCAGGAGTTCGAGCGTCGCGTCATAGCCGGAGCCCCGGTCGTACGACCCGTGGACGACGGGCCCTTCCGGCAGCCCCGCCCCGGCCAGCGCCTCGCGGTGTCCCTCCAGCCGGTGCCGCGTCGTCGTCCGGTCCGCCGGCCCCGCCACGTAACCGATCCGCCGGTGCCCGAGCGTCAGCAGATGCTCGGTGAGCCGCCGGGCGCCCGCCCGGTTGTCGAAGGCCAGCGCCGCCACGCTCGTGTCGCCCGCCACCGGCGGCCGTCCGCACAGCACGATCCGCGTCCCCGCGTCCGTCAGCCGCGACAGCTTCGCCGCCACCGCCGCCATGTGCTCCGGGTCCTCCAGGGACCCGCCGGTGAGGATCACGGCAGCCGCGCGCTGGCGCTGGAGCAGGGTGAGGTAGGTGAGCTCGCGCTCGGGCGAGCCGCCCGTGTTGCAGACGACGGCCAGCTTCTCGCCGCCCGCCCGCCCCGACGCGCCTTCCCCGATGGCGCTCTGCGCCGCGCCGGCCATGATCCCGAAGAAGGGGTCGGCGATGTCGTTGACGAGGATGCCGACCAGGTCGGACGTGGCGGCGGCGAGCGAGCTCGCGGGCCCGTTCAGCACGTAGTCCAGCTCGTCCACGGCCCGCAGCACCCGCTCCCTGGTCGAGGCGGCGACGGGGTAGTTGCCGTTCAGGACGCGGGAGACGGTGGCGGGGGAGACCCGGGCACGCGCGGCCACATCCGCCAGCGTGACGGTCATCGCGTACCTCCGAGGAGAGTCGGGAGAGTCGTCCGGACCCCTTGTCCGGCGTGTTGTCGGCAGGCTAGCGTCTCCCGTCGTAGAAAGCGCTTTCTTCCTTGAGTGTGGAGGGACCTTCGTGACACGCAGGACAGTTCGTATCGCCATGAACGGCGTCACCGGACGCATGGGCCACCGCCAGCACCTCGTCCGCTCGATCCTCGCCCTGCGCGAGCAGGGCGGCCTCGACCTGGGCAACGGCGAGACCCTCTGGCCCGAGCCCGTCCTCGTCGGCCGCCGCGAGCACGCCCTGCGCGCGCTCGCCGAGCAGCACGGCCTCACCGAGTGGTCCACCGACCTCGACGCCGTACTCGCCGACGAGTCGGTGGAGATCTACTTCGACGCCCAGGTCACGTCCGCCCGCGTCGAGGCCATCCGCAAGGCCGTCGCCGCCGGCAAGCACATCTACACCGAGAAGCCGACGGCGGGAGACCTGGCCGGCGCCCTGGAGCTCGCCAGGCTCGCCTCCGAGAAGGGCGTCAAGCACGGCGTCGTCCAGGACAAGATCTTCCTGCCGGGCCTGCTCAAGCTGAAGCGCCTCATCGACGGCGGCTTCTTCGGCGAGATCCTGTCCGTACGAGGAGAGTTCGGCTACTGGGTCTTCGAGGGCGACTGGCAGGACGCCCAGCGCCCCAGCTGGAACTACCGCGCCGAGGACGGCGGCGGCATCGTCGTCGACATGTTCCCGCACTGGGAGTACGTGCTCCACGAGCTCTTCGGCCGGGTCACCAGCGTCTCCGCGCACGTCGCCACGCACATCCCGCAGCGCTGGGACGAGCAGGGCAAGCCGTACGCCGCCACCGCCGACGACGCCGCCTACGGCATATTCCAGCTGGAGGGCGGGACGATCGCCCAGATCAACTCCTCCTGGGCGGTCCGGGTCAACCGCGACGAACTCGTCGAGTTCCAGGTCGACGGCACCCACGGCTCCGCCGTCGCGGGGCTGCGGAACTGCCGCGTCCAGCACCGCTCGGCCACCCCCAAGCCGGTCTGGAACCCGGACATCCCGGCGACCGAGGCCTTCCGCGACCAGTGGCAGGAGGTCCCGGACAACGCCGGCTTCGACAACGGCTTCAAGGCCCAGTGGGAGCTCTTCCTGAAGCACGTGGTCCTCGACGAGCCCTACCAGTGGGACCTGCTGGCGGGCGCGCGCGGCGTACAGCTCGCCGAGCTGGGCCTGAGGTCGGCGGCCGAGGGCCGTCGCCTGGAGGTCCCGGAGGTCTCGCTGTGATCCGCCTTCCCCACGGCGCGGGCGGGGTGCGGGAGTACAGCCCTCGCCCGGCACGGCCCACGGCCCCCGTGGGCCGTGCCCTGACCTCCCGTACCGTCTTCTCCGCCGCCCATGTCGTCGCCGACCCGTACGCCGACACCACCCCCGACTCGCCGGCCGCCGTCGACTGGGACGCCACCCTCGCCTTCCGCCGCCACCTGTGGGCACAGGGACTCGGCGTCGCGGAGGCGATGGACACCGCGCAGCGGGGAATGGGCCTGGACTGGGCCGGCGCGGCGGAGCTGATCCGCCGCTCGGCGGCCGAGGCGAAGGCGGTGGGCGGCCGCATCGCCTGCGGAGTCGGAACGGACCAACTGGCCGGACCCGCCGACCTCATGACGGTACGCAAGGCGTACGAGGAGCAGCTGGCGCTCGTGGAGGAGACCGGCTCCCAGGCCATCCTCATGGCTTCGCGCGCCCTCGCCGGGGCCGCCGGGGGCGCGGACGACTACCTCGACATGTACGGCCACCTCCTCAGGCAGGCGAGCGAGCCGGTGGTCCTGCACTGGCTGGGGCCGATGTTCGACCCGGCGCTCGACGGCTACTGGGGCTCCGCCGACCTCGACACCGCGACCGACACCTTCCTGGAGGTCATCGCGGCGCACCCCGACAAGGTCGACGGCATCAAGGTCTCCCTCCTCGACGCGCAGCGCGAGATCGACCTGCGCCGCCGCCTGCCGGAGGGGGTGCGCTGCTACACGGGCGACGACTTCCACTACCCCGAGCTGATCGCCGGCGACGAGCACGGCTTCAGTCACGCCCTGCTCGGCATCTTCGATCCGCTGGGCCCGCTGGCGGCGGAGGCGGTACGGATCCTGGACACCGGCGACGTCGCGGGGTTCCGCGCCGTGCTGGACCCGACCGTGGAGCTGTCGCGCCACCTCTTCCAGGCTCCGACGCGGTTCTACAAGACGGGCGTCGTGTTCCTGGCCTGGCTGGCCGGCCACCAGGACCACTTCGCCATGGTCGGCGGTCTGCAGTCCGCACGCTCGCTGCCGCACCTGGCGCGGGCGTACGAACTGGCGGACGGGCTCGGCCTGTTCCCCGATCCGGAGCTGGCGGAGTCCCGGATGAAGTCCCTGCTGACGGTGTACGGAGTGAGCCAGTGACCGCATCGGGCCCCGAATCGCTCGCGCGCTTCAGCATCAACCAGATGACGGTGAAGCAGCTGTCGCTGCCGGAGCTGGTGGAGCAGTGTCTACGGCTCTCCGTCCCGGGGGTGGGCCTCTGGCGGGAGCCCGTCACGGAGTACGGGCTCGAAGCGACGGCCAAGCTGGTACGCGACGCCGGCCTGACGGTCACGTCGCTGTGCCGGGGCGGCTTCTTCACGACGGCGGAGTCCCTGGACGACAACCGCGCGGCGATCGACGAGGCGGCGGCACTCGGCACCGACACCCTGGTCCTCGTCTCCGGCGGCCTCGCCCCGGGCAGCCGCGACCTGACGGCGGCCCGCGCCCGGATCACGGACGCGATCGCCGAACTCGCCCCGTACGCGGGGGAGCGGGGCGTACGCCTGGCGATCGAACCCCTCCACCCGATGTACGCGTCGGACCGCTGTGCGGTCTCGACCCTGGACCAGGCCCTGGAGATCGCGGAGCGCTTCCCGTCCTCGCAGGTGGGCGTGGTCGTGGACACGTACCACATCTGGTGGGACGACCGGGCGCCGGCGGCGGTGGCGAGGGCGGGCGCCTCGGACCGCATCCACGCCTTCCAACTGGCCGACTGGACGACCCCCCTCCCGGCGGGAGTCCTCAACGGCCGGGGTCAACTGGGCGACGGCGCGATCGACCTGCGGGCGTGGTGCGACCTCGTGGAGGAGACGGGATACGACGGCCCGATCGAGGTCGAGCTCTTCAACGACGAGCTGTGGACACGGGACGGGGTGGAGGTCCTGGAGGAGACGGTGGGAAGGTTCGTGGGGGTGGTGGGGTAGGGGGCGGTGGACCCGCTCCGGCGCGACCCCGGTGCGAACCCTCGGCCGACACGACCCGCCCGAACACTGAGCCCACCCGTCCCGCCCAGCGGGACGACTGCCCACACGGGGGTGTCCCCACCCCCCACCCAACTGTCCGACCCCTTCGCTACCTTCGGGGCATGTCCAACCAGGGTCAGGGCCAGGGGCACGGTCCCGCGCAGCCTCAGGCGCCGCGCCAGGCTGTCGTCGAAGGGGTGCTCGAGCGGATCACGTATGCGAATGAGGAGAGTGGCTACACCGTCGCCCGCGTCGACACCGGGCGCGGCGGTGGCGATCTCCTCACCGTCGTCGGGGCGTTGCTCGGGGCGCAGCCGGGGGAGTCGCTGCGGATGGAGGGGCGTTGGGGGTCCCATCCGCAGTACGGCAAGCAGTTCACGGTCGAGAACTACACGACCGTGCTGCCCGCCACCATCCAGGGCATACGCCGCTACCTCGGCTCCGGGCTCGTCAAGGGCATCGGCCCCGTCTTCGCCGACCGCATCACCCAGCACTTCGGCGTGGACACCCTCGACATCCTGGAGGCGACCCCGGCGCGCCTGATCGAGGTGCCGGGCCTGGGACCCAAGCGCACGAAGAACATCACCGCCGCGTGGGAGGAGCAGAAGGCGATCAAGGAGGTGATGGTCTTCCTCCAGGGCGTCGGTGTCTCCACCTCCATCGCCGTGCGGATCTACAAGAAGTACGGGGACGCCTCCATCTCCGTCGTCCGGAACCAGCCCTACCGGCTGGCCGCCGACGTCTGGGGCATCGGCTTCCTCACCGCCGACAAGATCGCCCAGTCCGTCGGCATTCCGCACGACAGTCCCGACCGGGTCAAGGCGGGGCTGCAGTACGCCCTGTCGCAGTCCACCGACCAGGGGCACTGCTTCCTGCCGGAGGAGCAGCTGATCCGCGAGGCCGTGAAGCTCCTCCAGGTCGACACCGGGCTCGTCATCGAGTGCCTCGCCGAGCTGGCGGAGGATCCGGAAGGGGTCGTACGGGAGACCGTTCCGGGGCCCGAGGGGCTGCCCGTCACGGCCGTGTACCTCATTCCGTTCCACCGCGCCGAGCTGTCCCTCGCCGGCCAGACGAAGCGGCTGCTGCACGCCGCCGAGGACCGGCTGCCGGGCTTCCAGGACGTCGCCTGGGACAAGGCCCTGGCCTGGCTCGCCGACCGGACCGGGGCCTCCCTCGCACCCGAGCAGGAGGAGGCCGTGCGGCTCGCTCTGACCCGTAAGGTCGCCGTGCTCACCGGCGGCCCGGGGTGCGGGAAGTCGTTCACGGTCCGCTCCATCGTGGAGCTGGCCCGGGCCAAGCGCGCCAAGGTCGTCCTGGCGGCCCCGACCGGCCGCGCGGCCAAGCGGCTCGCCGAGCTGACCGGCGCCGAGGCGTCGACGGTGCACCGGCTCCTGGAGCTCAAGCCGGGCGGCGACGCGGCCTACGACCGGGACCGCCCGCTCGACGCCGATCTGGTCGTCGTGGACGAGGCGTCCATGCTCGATCTGCTGCTCGCCAACAAGCTCGTGAAGGCGGTGGCACCCGGTGCCCACCTCCTTCTCGTCGGGGACGTGGACCAGCTGCCCTCCGTCGGCGCGGGCGAGGTGCTCGGCGACCTGCTGGCCCCCGGCAGCCCGGTTCCGGCCGTCCGGTTGACGCGCATCTTCCGGCAGGCGCAGCAGTCGGGGGTGGTCACCAACGCCCACCGCATCAACCAGGGGATCCCGCCCGTCACCACTGGTCTGCCGGACTTCTTCCTGTTCGCGGAGGAGGAGACGGAGGACGCCGCCCGGGTCGCGGTCGAGGTCGCGGCACGGCGGATTCCCGCCAAGTTCGGGCTCGATCCCCGTCGGGACATCCAGGTCCTCGCCCCCATGCACCGCGGGCCGGCCGGGGCCGGCGTGCTCAACGGGCTGCTCCAGCAGGCCGTCACACCGGCCCGCCCCGACCTTCCCGAGAAGCGGTTCGGAGGCCGGGTCTTCCGGGTCGGCGACAAGGTCACCCAGATCCGCAACAACTACGAGAAGGGCGCCAACGGCGTCTTCAACGGCACGGTCGGCGTCGTGACCCAGCTCGACACCGTCGAACAGCGGCTGACCGTACGGACCGACGAGGACGAGGAGGTGCCGTACGACTTCGACGAACTGGACGAACTGGCCCATGCGTACGCCGTCACCATCCACCGCTCGCAGGGCAGCGAGTATCCGGCGGTCGTGATCCCGGTCACCACCAGCGCCTGGATGATGCTCCAGCGGAACCTGCTCTACACGGCGGTCACCCGGGCGAAGAAGCTCGTCGTCCTGGTGGGTTCGCGCAAGGCGATCGGGCAGGCCGTCCGCACGGTTTCCGCAGGCAGACGCTTCACCGCACTGGCCCACCGGCTCTCGGCAGTCGTGTGAAACAGGACCCCGGACTTCCGGAAGCGGGGCGAAGGGGGCAAGATGAGCAGGTTGGCGGCACTGAGTGCCGCCAAATGGCCCAATGGTCGACCCCGAGTGCACTCTCCTGAGCCAAATGGGGGATGGTAGAGACAGTCAGGGCACCTCGAAGAAGAGGCACTACGTCGGTGAGGGATGACGTGAGCGACAACTCTGTAGTACTGCGGTACGCGGACGGTGAATACACCTACCCGGTGGTCGACAGCACCGTCGGTGACAAGGGCTTCGACATCGGGAAGCTCCGAGCCCAGACCGGTCTGGTCACCCTGGACAGCGGATACGGCAACACAGCCGCCTATAAATCCGCCATCACCTACCTCGACGGCGAGCAGGGCATTCTGCGGTACCGCGGCTACCCCATCGAGCAGCTGGCGGAGCGATCCACCTTCCTCGAGGTTGCGTACCTGCTGATCAACGGTGAGCTCCCCAAGGTCGACGAGCTGGCGACCTTCAAGAACGAGATCACCCAGCACACGCTGCTGCACGAGGACGTCAAGCGCTTCTTCGACGGCTTCCCGCGGGACGCCCACCCGATGGCGATGCTCTCCTCGGTGGTCTCCGCGCTGTCCACCTTCTACCAGGACAGCCACAACCCGTTCGACGAGAAGCAGCGTCACCTTTCGACGATCCGGCTGCTCGCCAAGCTGCCGACGATCGCGGCGTACGCGTACAAGAAGTCGATCGGTCACCCCTTCGTCTACCCGCGCAACGACCTCGGGTACGTCGAGAACTTCCTGCGCATGACCTTCTCGGTCCCGGCCCAGGAGTACGAGCTCGACCCGGTCGTGGTCTCGGCGCTCGACAAGCTGCTGATCCTGCACGCGGACCACGAGCAGAACTGTTCGACGTCGACCGTGCGTCTGGTCGGTTCGAGCCAGGCGAACATGTTCGCGTCGATCTCCGCCGGCATCTCGGCCCTGTGGGGTCCGCTGCACGGTGGCGCCAACCAGTCCGTCCTGGAGATGCTCGAAGGCATCCAGGCCAACGGTGGCGATGTCGACTCCTTCATCAACAAGGTGAAGAACAAGGAGGACGGCGTCCGCCTGATGGGCTTCGGCCACCGGGTGTACAAGTCCTTCGACCCGCGCGCCAAGATCATCAAGGCCGCGGCGCACGATGTGCTCTCCGCCCTCGGCAAGTCCGACGAGCTGCTGGACATCGCGCTGAAGCTGGAGGAGCACGCGCTCTCCGACGACTACTTCGTCTCGCGCAACCTCTACCCGAACGTGGACTTCTACACGGGCCTCATCTACCGCGCGATGGGCTTCCCGACCGAGATGTTCACCGTGCTCTTCGCGCTCGGCCGGCTGCCCGGCTGGATCGCCCAGTGGCACGAGATGATCAAGGAGCCGGGTTCCCGCATCGGTCGCCCGCGCCAGATCTACACCGGTGAGGTCCTGCGCGACTTCGTCCCGGTCGAGGGCCGCTGACACACTTCCTCGTCGCGAGGCGCCCGACGGGGCGCCGCGCGAGGCGCTGAACGAAAAGCGCCCCGCTGCCGATCCCCCCACGGGTCGGCGAGCGGGGCGCTTTCCATATCCCCGGTGCGGATTCCCCCCACGGGATCCGGGCCGGGCGTCTGCCGGGTTCAGCAGAAGCTAGGCGGGTCTACGCGGTCTGCCGGGGTACGTACGGGAGGGCCGCTCAAAGCTCCCCGGTGCACGTGCCCCGGCCAACGCTTGCCTGAGACGTCCCCCAAGACATCCCATGAACGTCCCCCAAGACGTTCTTGGCATCGCCCACTTAGACTCGCGAACGGCCCGAATGGTTACCCCTAAATATCTGTGATCTAGGTCTCTTTGTGAAGGTCCTGTGCGTCACGTGTAGGTGAATTCACGTGAACCTCCGAAGTCGCAGGCTGTTTGTCACGACAAATACGGACGAAAAGGCCATGGCCAAACCGGCGATCATGGGGTTGAGGAGTCCGAGCGCCGCGAGCGGCAGAGCGGCGCAGTTGTAACCGAAGGCCCAACCCAGGTTCCCCTTGATCGTCGCCAGGGTCCGGCGGGACAGCCGGATGGCGTCCGCCGCCACGCGCAGGTCGCCGCGGACCAGCGTCAGGTCGCTCGCCTCGATGGCCGCGTCCGTGCCGGTGCCCATCGCCAGGCCCAGATCGGCGGTGGCGAGCGCGGCGGCGTCGTTCACGCCGTCGCCGACCATCGCGACCGTCCGGCCCTCGGCCTGGAGGCGCCGGATCGCGTCGACCTTCTCCTGGGGCAGGACCTCGGCGAAGACCTGGTCCGCGTCGATGCCCACCTCGGCCGCGACCGTCTCCGCGACGCCCCGCCCGTCGCCGGTCAGCAGGACCGGTGTCAGGCCGAGGGCGCGCAGCCGGGCCACGGCCTCCGCGCTGGTCTCCTTGACCGCGTCGGCGACCGTGACGGCCCCACGGGCCCGGCCGTCCCAGGCGACCTGGACGGCGCCGGGCTCCGGAACGCCGGGGACGTCGATGCCCTCGGCCTCGAGGAGGGCCGCGCGGCCGACCAGGACCCGGTGGCCGTCGACCGTGCCGCGCACGCCGAGGCCGGGCTCGTTCTCGAAGGCCGTCGGTACGGGGAGTGCGGCCACGGGGCGCCCGAGCCTCTCCGCGGCGCCGGCAGCGATCGCCTGGGCGACCGGGTGCTCGGAGGCGTGCTCCAGGGCGCCCGCGAGGCGCAGCAGCTCGGCCTCGTCCTCTCCCTCGTACGCATGCACCTTCTGGAGCCGCATCCGGCCGGTGGTGACGGTGCCGGTCTTGTCCAGGACGACGGTGTCGACGCGACGGGTGGACTCCAGGACCTCGGGGCCCTTGATGAGGATGCCGAGCTGGGCGCCGCGGCCGGTGCCGACCATGAGCGCGGTCGGGGTGGCGAGGCCCAGGGCGCAGGGGCAGGCGATGATCAGTACGGCGACGGCGGCGGTGAAGGCCGCCGTGGTGTCCTGGAGCACGAACAGCCAGGTCAGCAGGGTACCGAGGGCGATGAAGAGGACGATCGGCACGAAGACCGCGGAGACCTTGTCGGCGAGGCGCTGGACCTCCGCCTTGCCGTTCTGCGCGTCCTCGACCAGCTTCGCCATGCGGGCGAGCTGGGTGTCCGCGCCGACCCGGGTCGCCTCGACGACGAGCCGGCCGGAGGTGTTCACGAACCCACCGCTCACCGGGTCGCCGGCTTCGACGTCGACCGGGACGGACTCGCCGGTGAGCATGGAGGCGTCGACGGCGGAGGCGCCCTCGGTCACGGTGCCGTCGGTGGCGATCTTCTCCCCGGGTCGTACGACGAACAGCTCCCCGACCCTGAGGGCGGCCACCGGAATCCGTACCTCCATGCCTCCCCGCAGCACCGCCACGTCCTTGGCGCCCAGCTCCATCAGGGCGTGGAGAGCGGCGCCGGCCTTCCGCTTGGCCCGGGCCTCCAGATAGCGGCCGAGCAGGATGAAGGTGATGACGCCGGCCGCGACCTCCAGATAGATGCTGGAGGCGGCGTCGGCGCGGTCGACGGTCAGGTCGAAGCCGTGGCGCATCCCGGTCATGCCGGCGTCGCCGAGGAACAGGGCCCACAGCGACCAGCCGAAGGCGGCCAGGGTGCCGACCGAGACGAGCGTGTCCATGGTCGCGGCGCCGTGGCGAAGGTTCGTCCAGGCGGCGCGGTGGAAGGGCAGCCCGCCCCAGACGACGACCGGCGCGGCGAGGGTCAGGGACAGCCACTGCCAGTTGTCGAACTGGAGGGACGGGACCATGGCGAGCAGGACGACGGGCGCGGAGAGGAGGGCGGAGACGGTCAGCCGCCGGCGGAGCGAGGCGAGCTCCGGGTCCTCGTCCCGCACGCTCTCCGGCTTCGTGTCCGTGTCCGTTCCCGGCGTCGGCTCGGGCGCCGGTGGCGGCGGTTCCTCGGCGGTGTACCCCGTCTTGACGACCGTGGCGATCAGGTCGGCGACCTCGACCTCCGGCGGGTGCTCGATCCGCGCCTTCTCCGTCGCGTAGTTGACGGTCGCGGTGACGCCGTCCATGCGGTTGAGCTTCTTCTCGACACGAGCCGCGCAGGAGGCGCAGGTCATCCCGCCGATGGTCAGCTCGGTGGTGAAGGGGGAGGCGGGACTGGAGGTCATGTGCCGTTCCAAAGGGGAGCAGGGCCGTACCGTCGTAACGGTACGGCCCTGCCGGGTTATGCCGTGGGGTGGTGCGGATGCCGAGGTCTGCGCCCCGGCCTTCGGGCCTCAGGCCTGGTCGACGAGCTCGTAGCCGGCCTCGTCGACGGCGGCGCGTACGGCGGCCTCGTCGAGCGGGGCCTCGGAGACCACGGTGACCTGGCCGGTCGAGGCCACGGCCTTGACGGAGGAGACGCCGGCGATCTCGGAGATCTCACTGGAGACCGCGCCCTCACAGTGCCCGCAGGTCATTCCCTTGACCTGGTAGACGGTGGTGAGTTCGGTCTTCGTCTCGGCGGTCATGACGGTCTCCTCTTCGAGGGCGGTACTGGTTCAGGCTGGTACTGAAGCACAGGTTATACCCCTAGGGGGTATGAAATCCACTCCCGCCCCGCCCGAGCCGCCCGAGCGATCACGGCCGGGCGGGCCCGGCATGGTAGATACCCGACATGTCGCAATCCGGGACCACGCTGATCCTGATCATGGCGATCGCCGTTCTGGCGCCGCTGCTGGCCTACGGAGTGGGGCGCCGCCTGCCCGTGCCGCTCGTCATCTTCGAGATCGTGCTCGGCATCCTCATCGGTCCCGACGTGCTCGGCTGGGCCCACACGGACGCCCTGATCGACGGCCTCTCGGAGCTCGGCCTCGCGATGCTGATCTTCCTCGCGGGGTACGAGATCGAGTTCGGCAAGGTCCGTGGCGACACCCTCAAGCGCTCGGTGTGGGCCTGGGTGATCGCTCTGGCGCTCGGGCTCGGTGCCGGGGTGCTGCTGGCCGACGGATTCCACGAGGGCGTCTTCATCGGCGTCGCGCTGACCAGCACCGCGCTCGGCACGGTCCTGCCGGTGCTGCGGGACGCGGGCGAACTGCACGGCCGGTTCGGCTCGGTGGTGATGGCCTTCGGCGCGGTGGGGGAGTTCGGGCCGATCATCGCGATGGCGCTGCTCCTGAGCGGCCGCAGCCCGGGACAGTCGACGGCGCTGCTCGCGGTCTTCGCGGCGCTCACGGCGGCGGCGGTGTTCTGGGCGCTGCGGCCCAGGCCGCCGTGGTTCTCCCGGGTCATCGCCAAGACGCTGCACACCAGTGGCCAGTTCGCGGTGCGCTTCGTCTTCCTGCTGCTCGCCCTGATGCTGGGGGCCTCGCAGGCCCTCGGTCTCGACGTGCTCCTCGGCGCCTTCGCCGCCGGTCTGATCACCCGGCTCGTCCTGACCGGCGCCGCCCCGGAGTCGGGACCGGCCGTCCTGGAGAAGGTCGAGGCCGTCGGCTTCGGCTTCCTGGTGCCGGTCTTCTTCGTCGTCACCGGTATCGAGTTCGACCTGGACTCGCTGCTCGACGGCGGGCGGACGCTGGTGCTCCTGCCGGTCTTCCTGCTGCTCTTCCTGGTGGTGCGCGGCGGGCCGGTCCTGCTCCTCGCGCCGCGTGACCTCGGCCGCACCGACCGAGGCGCGCTGGTGCTCTACAGCTCGACGGCCCTGCCGCTCGTCGTCGCGATCACGACCATCGGCGTCGACGACAAGGCGATGACGGCCGGCGAGGCGGCGGCGCTCGTGGGCGCCGGGATGGTGTCCGTCCTCGCCTTCCCCCTCCTTGCGCTGAGGCTCAGGGCGGGCGCGGGGCGGAAGGTGCCGCCGAGGGAGTCGATCACGGAGTCGGAGTCGTGGTGACCGGGCTCGGGCCGGTGAGGTTCGCGTCTCCGATGACCGGGTCGAGGTAGCGGTAGAGGGCCGTCTTCAGCTCGGCGATCGTGGCGTTCCGTTCCGGGCCCTCGGGGGCGGCGAGGACCAGGGCGAGGCCGCCCTTGAAGACCGCGAAGGTCATGTCGGAGATCCGCGCGCGATCGGCGGCCGGCAGGTCGGGGAGGTAGTGGCCGAGCAGGTCGCCGACGCGGGCGAGCAGCGAGGCATGCAGTTCGTCGTGCTCCTCCGCGATCCTGCCGGGAACCTCGGAGCCGTGCATCAGGGCGAGGAAGACCGGGTTCTGGCAGTTGAACTCGATCATCGGGTCGAGGACCGCGTCGAGCAGTTCGGGCAGCGGCAGTTCGAAGTTCTCCGGGGTGAAGGCCTGGCCGTGGGCCTCGCGCATCTGGTGCAGCAGGCGGTCGCCGAGCTCGACGGCGATCGCCTCCTTGTTGGGGAAGTACTGGTAGAGCGTGCCGGGGGAGACGCTGGCCTCCCGGGCGATCGCATTGGTGCTGGTCGCCGTGTACCCGTTCGCGCAGAAGACGTTCGCGGCGGCCTGGAGCAGCTGCGCGATGCGGCGCTCGCCGCGGGCCTGGCGGCGGCGCGGCTTCGGTTCTTCGGACATGGCTGTCCCCAGCTTCCTCAACACGTTTGACAAACGCGAGTGGTCGCTCGCATTCTTGGGAAACGCGAGTGATCGCTCGTGTTTGCCAGTCTATGGCAATGGTCGACCCATGCGGCCTACCGGGAAGTGAGCGCTGGGTCACGGTGAAGGGGACACCGCGTCATGGCCGAAGTCAAGAATTCAGGGCCCGCCCGGGGCGGGGGGTGGACCCGGTTCGTGACGGCCAGGCCACGCCTGTCGCTGCTGGTCGCGCTCGTGATCACCGCACTCGCCGTCCTCGCCGGTGGCGGGGTCGCGGACCGGATGGGCAGCGGCGGCTGGGAAGACCCCGACGCCGAATCCACCTATGCGACACAGGTCCTGGAGCGGGAGTTCCCCGCCTCCCAGCCGAATCTGCTCCTCCTGCTCGACGCCGGCACGGCCGGGGTCGACGACGCCGCAGTCGCCGCCGAAGCCCGGAGGCTGGCGGAGCGGCTCGACGCCGAGCCGGGGGTGAGCGGCGTCGGTTCGTACTGGGGGACCAAGTCCCCCGCCCTGCGCTCCGAGGACGGCCGACAGGCCGTGATAGCCGCCCGCATCGAGGGCGAGGAGAAGGCGGCGGGCGAGATCCTCCGGCAGATCGCCCCCGAGTACCGGGGCACGCACGGGCCGGTCGAGGTGTCCGTCGGCGGACCGCTGGCCGTGCGGCACGAGATGCAGACGGTCATCCAGGAGGACCTGCTGCGCGCCGAGCTGATCGCCCTGCCCGTGACGCTCGTCCTGCTCGTCATGGTCTTCGGCAGCGCGGTCGCCGCGCTCCTGCCGCTGGGGATCGGCATCGTGGCCATCCTCGGGACGAACGCGGTGCTGCGCGGCATCACGGAGTTCACCGACGTCTCGGTCTTCGCCCAGAACCTCACCACCGCACTCGGGCTCGGACTCGCCATCGACTACGCCCTGTTCGTGGTCCGCAGATTCCGCGAGGAGCTGGCCGCCGGCGCCGATCCGCAGACCGCCATCGGCACCACTCTGCGCACGGCCGGGCGGACCGTGCTCTTCTCCGCCCTGACCGTGGCCGTCTCACTGGCCGCGATGCTCGTCTTCCCGCAGTACTTCCTGCGCTCCTTCGCCTACGCGGGCATCGCGGTGGTGCTGCTCGCCGCGGCGGCCGCCCTGATCCTGCTGCCCGCCGCGCTCCTGCTGCTCGGCGAGCGGGTCAACGCGCTCGACCTGCGGCGGCTGTTCCGGCGGGGGCGGAAGCCCGCGACCGAAGGGGCCGGTGCCGAGGGGGCCGGGGCCGGCTGGGCGCGGACGGCCGCGCTGGTGATGCGCCGTGCCCCGGTCTTCGTCGTGGCCACCACGGCGGGGCTGGTCCTCCTCGGACTGCCCTTCCTGGACGTGAAGTTCGGCACCGCCGACGACCGGCAGCTGCCGGCCACGGCCGAGTCCCGAGTGGTCCAGGACGAGCTGCGGGAAGGCTTCCCCGGCAGCCCGGGCAGCGGACTCACCGTGCTCGCCGAAGGCCGGGCCACGCCCGAGCAGTACGCCGAGTACCGCGAGCGGATCGAGGTCCTCGACGGTATCGACCGGGTCGACGGGCCGGTCACCTCCGGCGCCGGGGCGCAGACCCACGCGTACTTCACGGTCGTGCCCGAGGGCGAAGCCGTAGGGTCCACCGCCCAGAGCGTCGTCGGCGAACTGCGCGCGCAGGAAGCGCCGTTCGACACCTCGGTGACCGGAGCGGCCGCCGTTCTCGTCGACTCCAAGGACGCCATAGCCGACCGGCTGCCCTGGGCGGCGGCGATCATCGTCGTCGTCACCCTGCTCCTTGTCTTCCTGCTCACCGGCAGTGTGCTGATCCCCCTCCAGGCAGTCGTCCTCAACGCACTCAGCCTCACCGCGATGTTCGGCGCGGTCGTCTGGGTCTTCCAGGACGGCCATCTGTCCGGGCTGCTCGGCTTCACGCCGACCGGTGACATCGAGACGACCCTTCCGGTGCTGATGTTCTGCGTCGCCTTCGGACTCTCCATGGACTACGGCGTGTTCCTGCTCTCCCGGATCAAGGAGGAGTACGACGCCACCGGCGACCACGAGCATGCCGTGCGGTTCGGACTGCGCCGCACCGGCGGGCTGATCACCGCCGCCGCCGTGATCCTCGCCGTCGTGATGGTGGCCATCGGCACCTCCCGGGTCACCAACACCAAGATGCTGGGTCTGGGCGTCGCGCTCGCCGTGCTGATGGACGCGATGGTGGTGCGCAGCCTGCTCGTCCCCTCCGTGATGAAGCTGACCGGGCGGTTGACCTGGTGGGCCCCAGGCCCGCTGCGCCGCTTCCACGACAGGTTCGGCATCAGCGAGGGCGGCGCGGAGCCGGCACCGGTCGAGGCGCCGGGGCAGGCGCGGCTGCCGGATGGGGCGGCGGCGGAGAGCGCGGAGGCGTCGGAAGGCGTCGCCGAGGACGCCAGGGACAAGGAGTCGGTCGGCGGCTAGGTTGGAAGGCCGGATTCCGGTGCGGCGGCGAAGGGCGGGCCCATGAAGGCAGTGGTGTTCGAGCGGTACGGGCAGGAGGCGGAGGTCCGGGACGTGCCGGACCCCACCCCCGCCGCCCACGGTGTGGTCGTCCGGGTCGAGGCGACCGGGCTGTGCCGCAGCGACTGGCACGGCTGGATGGGTCACGACTCCGACATCGTCCTGCCGCACGTGCCGGGGCACGAACTCGCCGGTGTGGTGGAGGCGGTGGGGGCGGACGTCGCCGGCTGGAAGCCCGGCGACCGGGTCACCGTGCCCTTCGTCTGTGCCTGTGGGAGCTGCCCGTCCTGCGCGGCAGGGGACCAGCAGGTCTGCGAGCGCCAGACCCAGCCCGGCTTCACCCACTGGGGCTCCTTCGCCGAGTACGTCGCGCTCGACCACGCGGACGTGAACCTGGTGACCGTGCCCGAGGAGCTGTCGTTCGAGACGGCGGCCGGGCTCGGGTGCCGGTTCGCGACCGCGTTCCGGGCGGTGGTCGCCCAGGGGCGGGTCGCGGCGGGCGAGTTCGTGGCCGTGCACGGGTGCGGTGGCGTCGGGCTCTCGGCCGTGATGATCGCGGCGGCCTCCGGGGCCCGGGTGGTCGCCGTCGACGTGTCGCCGAAGGCCCTTGAGCTGGCGCGGGCGTTCGGGGCGGCGGAGTGCGTCGACGCCTCGGCCCTCGCGTCGACGCCCGGTGGGACGGCCGCGGCGGTGCGGGCGCTGACCGGCGGGGGCACCCATCTCTCGCTCGACGCGCTCGGCTCCCCGGTCACCTGCGCCGCCTCTGTGGAGAGCCTGCGCCGCAGGGGCCGGCACGTCCAGGTCGGACTGCTTCCCCCGGCGGCCGGGGATCCGGTCGTCCCCATGGCCCGGGTGATCGGTCTCGAGCTGGAGATCCTGGGCAGTCACGGCATGGCCGCCCATGCCTACGGCCCGATGATGGAGATGGTCCGCACGGGCGGCCTGCGCCCCGACCGGCTCGTCACCTCCACCGTGCCGCTGGCGGCCGCCCCGGCCGCGCTGGCGGCGATGGGGTCGGCGCCGGGGTCTGGGGTGACGGTCATCCGGCCCTGGCTCTGAGCGCCCGACCGCGTCCGTGCCCGGACGGGTCCCCGACCGCATCCGGGACGCGCCGCCGGGGCTTGGCCCTCCCGGCCGTCCCCTGAACCGCGACCGTCCCCCCGACGGGCGGCAGTCTCCACGAACCCCGGCCGTCCCCCGACGGGCGGCAGTCCCCCCGGACCCCGGCCGTCCCCCGAACTCCGACCGTCCCCCGGACCGCGTCCGTGCCCCCGACCGCGTCCGTGCCCGGACGGGGCGAGGGCCCCGCACCGGTGTCGGGTGCGGGGCCCTCTGCGGCCCTCGGGGCCGGGGCCCTCGAGCTGCGGCTCCGGGGCCGGAAGCTCGTGTCACGAGATGTGTAACGAGCTCGTACCGTCCGCGAGCTCAGTCGCGGCGGCTCCGGTTGCCCGGGCGGTTGGCGACCCAGGCGCGGATCGTGTCCGCGTACCAGTACGGCTTCCCCGACTCGACGTGATCCGGCGGCGGCAGGAGGCCGTGCTTCCGGTAGGAGCGCACGGTGTCCGGCTGCACCTTGATGTGCGCGGCAATGTCCTTGTATGACCAGAGCCGTCGTTCCGTCATGCGGGCACCTCCCTGCGCGCCTCGCAGCGGCGGCGGGGGTGCCGTTCGGGGGAGCTGCCGAGGCAAGCGCTGGCGATCACTGAGCCTGTGCCCGTTGAACGACACCAGGTGACGGGAGGAGAGCGGCTGTCGTACGGCTGTGACGGAAAGCCCGCGTAATGGAGATATGTGTGACGACAGCGGGACGGATGTGACGTAAGTGACGCACAATCAAATGTCCGCGGATCGGCGCGCCTTGCCGTCCGCGGGGCGCTCCACCGCCTAGGCCCCGCAGGAGCGCAGAAAGCGGCGGGTGCGGACCGCGATCGGATAGGGCTTGTCGGGGTCGCACGGATACATGTCCTGCTCGACGATGGCGAACAGCTCCACGTCCAGGGCCTGGGCCGCGGCCAGGACCGGCTCCAGGGCGGGTACACCGGAGGGCGGCTCGCACATCACTCCCCGGGCCACGGCCGGACCGAAGGGCACCTCGTCCGCGACGACACCGGCCAGGATCTCCGGATCGACCTGCTTGAGATGGAGATAGCCGATCCGCTCTCCGTAGGTCTCGATCAGCTTGACGCTGTCGCCGCCGCAGTACGCGTAGTGCCCGGTGTCCAGGCAGAGCGCGACCAGGCCGGGATCGGTGGCGTCCAGGAAGCGGGCCACGTTCTCCTCGCTGTCGACATGGGTGTCCGCATGCGGATGGACGACGACGCGCAGTCCGTAGCGCTCACGGACCTCGTGGCCCAGGCGCTCGGTCAGACCGGTCAGATTCCGCCACTGTTCGGCGGTGAGTCTGCGGTCCTCGAGTACCTCGCCCGTCTTGTCGTCGCGCCAGAAGGAGGGGATGACGACGAGGTGCTCCGCTCCCATCGCCTGGGCCAGGGCCGCGTTCTCGGCGACATGGGCCCAGGTCCTGTCCCAGACGGCGGGGCCGTGGTGCAGCCCGGTGAAGACCGTCCCGGCCGAGACGCGCAGGCCCCGGCGGCCGGTCTCCTCGGCCAGGACCGCGGGGTCGGTGGGCAGGTAGCCGTACGGGCCGAGTTCGATCCACTCGTAACCGGCGCCGGCGACCTCGTCGAGGAAGCGCTGCCAGGGGACCTGCCGGGGATCATCGGCGAACCACACGCCCCAGGAGTCGGGGGCGGAGCCGATACGGATACGGGACAGAGGCGACGGCTTCGTCATGAGAGCCACCTTGGCCGCGCCCGGAACGACGCGTCAAGACGGTCGTCCGAATGTAAGGACATAGCGTTGACAGGGTTCGGGGCGGACGGCTAGACCTGGGTGCGGGGCCGAGGCGAGAGGTGGCGCGCGTGGATGCGGAGCCGTACGAGCTGATCACGATGGGGCGACTCGGCGTGGACCTCTACCCGCTCCGGATCGGGGTTCCGCTCGCCCGGGTGGAGACCTTCGGGAGGTTCCTGGGCGGCTCCCCCGCGAACGTGGCGGTGGCGGCGGCCCGGCTCGGCCGGCGGACGGCGCTCGTGAGCCGGACCGGGGCGGACCCCTTCGGCGCCTATCTGCACGAGGAGCTCCGCGGGTTCGGTGTCGACGACCGGTGGGTGACGGCCGTCGAGGAGTACCCGACGCCGGTCACCTTCTGCGAGATCTTTCCCCCCGACGACTTCCCGATCCACTTCTACCGCCGGCCCCGGGCGCCCGATCTGGAGATCCATCCGCATGAGCTGGACCTCGCGGCGATCCGTTCGGCGCGGGCGTTCTGGGTGACGGGGACCGGGCTGAGCGTCGAGCCCAGCCGGGCGGCGACGCTGGGGGCGCTGCGGGAGCGGGGAGGTACGGATCCGACCGTTCTCGACCTGGACTGGCGTCCGGCGCTCTGGCCGGATCCGGCCGAGGCGGGACCGCTCTACCGGGAGGCCCTGAGCGCGGCCACGGTCGCCGTCGGCAACCTCGACGAGTGCGAGGTCGCGACCGGGGAGCGCGAGCCCTACGCCGCCGCCCGCGCGCTGCTCGCCGCCGGGGTGCGGCTCGCGGTCGTCAAGCAGGGGCCCAAGGGCGTGCTCGCGATGACCGCCGACGGCGAGAGCGCGGAGGCGCCGCCGCTGCCGGTCGAGGTGGTCAACGGGCTCGGTGCGGGCGACGCGTTCGGCGGGGCGCTGTGCCACGGGCTGCTCGCCGGCTGGGACCTCGACCGTACGATCCGCTGGGCCAACGCGGCGGGTGCCATCGTCGCCGGCCGTCTCGCCTGCTCGCCCGCGATGCCGTACACGGACGAGATCGAGCAGGCCCTCGCGACCGGCACGGGCTCGATCCCGGAGCGCACCCCATGACCGGCCGCCCCGGCGACACCTGGCGCACCCGCGCGGCCCACCGCCGAGCGGGCGGCCCAAGACCGGACACCACACCCCGCCCCACAGACCCGACAACGGAGCCCGACGCTTCCGGGGCTCCCGCCGACCGGTGGCCCGGCACCGCGGCAGGGCGGTCGCCGGGGCGCGCCGTGCCGCCCACGTCGCCGGACGCGGAGCCCGACGCTTCCGGGGCTCCCGCCGACCGGTGGCCAGGCGTCGCGGCAGGGCGGTCGCCGGGGCGCGCCGCGCCGTCCCCGTCGACGGGCGCGGAGCCCGGTGCCTCCTCCGCCTCCGCCGAGCGAGAGCCCCGTGTCTCGGCCCCGGCCCCGGCGCAAGCGCAGGCCCCCGCCCCGCCGCCCCCTGCGCCAGCCCCGGCCCCAGCCCCTGCGCCCGGGGGTGCCGTTCCGTATCGGGCGCCGCGGGCCGACGACGCGGACGCCTCCGCCCCGACCGAGGCCCTTCGTCGTGCCGCGCACCCCGCGCCGCCTCGGCGGCTCGCGCGGAGTGGGGCCGGTGTTCCCGGCGTGGGGCTGGAGGCCGTCGACGTCGAGCGGATCGTCGCCTTGCGGGCGCACCATCCCGAGGCCGTTGCCGAGGCGGCCGCGAAGCGGCGGACGCGGGGGTTGTTCCAGGGGAGCGATCGGCTGCTGATCGTCGCCGCCGACCATCCCGCCCGCGGGGCGCTGGCCGTCGGGGGCCGGCCGTACGCCATGGCCGACCGGGCCGATCTGCTCGCCCGGCTCCGCCTCGCGCTCTCCCGCCCCGGGGTCGACGGTGTCCTCGCCTCCGCCGACATCCTCGACGACCTGCTCCTCCTCGGCGCCCTGGACGGCCGCCTCGCCGTCGGCTCCATGAACAGGGGCGGTCTCGCCGGGGCCGCGTTCGAGCTCGACGACCGCTTCACCGGTCACCGCCCCCAGGACCTCGCCCGGCTCGGCTTCGACGCCGGAAAGCTCCTCCTGCGGATCGACCCCGAGGACCCCGGCTCGCTCTCCACCCTCCACTCCGCCGCCCGCGCCGTCGACGAGATGGCCGGCCTGCGGCTGCCCGTCTTCGTCGAACCCTTCCTCTGCCGCCGCGACCGCGAAGGCCACCTCCACACCGACCTCTCCGCCGAGGCCGTCATCACCTCCCTCGCCATCGCCTCCGGCCTCGGCGGCACCTCCGCCTACACCTGGCTCAAGGTCCCGGTCACCGAGCACCCCGACGACATGGCCCGCGTCATGGAGACCACCACCCTGCCCGCCGTCCTCCTCGGCGGAGACCCCGGGCCCGGCCCGGACGCGCAGGAACTCGCTTACGAGAAATGGCGCGGCGCGCTCCGCCTGCCCACCGTCCGGGGGCTCGTCGTCGGTCGTTCGCTGCTCTATCCCCCGGACGGAGATGTGGCCGGAGCCGTCGATACCGCTGCGAGCCTGCTGCACGACGCGGTAGGAAGGGGTACGCACCACCCATGACCTCTCTCCATCTGCCCGCCGGGACCGCCTCCCACGGGCCGTACGCCCTCCATATCGACCCCGACCGGGCCGGGTGGGGATACTCCGCACTGCGCGTCCTCGAACTGGGCCCGGGAGACACCCACCTCCTGGACACCGGGGACAGCGAGTGGATCGTGCTTCCGCTGACCGGCGGCTGTACGGTGCACGTCGACGGCCGGGAGCTTCAACTCCTGGGCCGCGAGAGCGTGTTCGGCGGAGTGTCCGACTTCGCGTACGTGCCCCGCGACGCCCGGGTCCAGATCGCCTCCGGCGCAGGAGGCCGCTTCGCTTTGGCAGGAGCGAAGTGCGAGCGACGACTCCCCGCTCGCTACGGCCCCGCGCCGGAGGTACCCGTCGAGGCACGCGGCAGCGGCAACCAGGCCCGCGAGGTACGGAACTTCGCCGCGGCGGACGTCTTCGACGCCGACCGGCTCATCGCCGTCGAGGTGATCACCCCCGGCGGTAACTGGTCCTCCTACCCGCCCCACAAGCACGACCGCCACCGCCCCGGCTCCGAGTCCGAGCTGGAGGAGATCTACTACTACGAGATCGCCGGCGGCGGCCTCGGCTATCAGCGGATCTCCCCCTCCCGGCCCGGTGGCGCCGACCTCCTCGCCGAGGTCCGCAGTGGTGACGCCGTCCTCGTGCCCGACGGCTGGCACGGCCCGTCGATCGCCCAGCCGTCCCACGCCATGTACTACCTGAACGTGATGGCGGGACCAGGACCGGAGAGGGAGTGGAAGATCCGCTTCCACCCCGACCACTCGGAGGGGTACAAGTGAGCACGCTGACCGTCGCGCAGGCCCTGGTGCGGTTCCTCGCCGCGCAGTACACCGAACGCGACGGCGAACGGCATCGGTTGATCGCCGCGACCTGGGGTATCTTCGGCCACGGGAACGTCGCCGGGATCGGCCAGGCTCTCGTCGAGTACAGCGAGGAGATGCCGTACCACCAGGGGCGCAGCGAACAGGCCATGGTGCACGCGGCCGTCGGATACGCGCGCCAGTCGAACCGGCTCTCCACGCACGCCGTGACCACCTCGATCGGTCCCGGTGCCACCAACCTCGTCACCGGCGCCGCGCTCGCCACGATCAACCGGCTGCCCGTCCTGCTCCTGCCCGGCGACGGTTTCGCCACCCGCCCCGCCGACCCCGTCCTCCAGCAGCTCGAAGTCCCGTACGCGGGCGAGGTGTCGGTCAACGACTGCCTGCGGCCGGTGTCGAAGTACTTCGACCGGATCACCCGCCCCGAGGCGCTGATCCCGGCCGCGCTCGCCGCCGTTCGGGTCCTCACCGACCCCGTCGAGACCGGCGCGGTCACGCTCGCGCTGCCGCAGGACGTCCAGGCGGAGGCGTACGACTGGCCCGAGGGCTTCTTCGCCGAGCGGGTCTGGCGCGTGCGCCGGCCGGTGCCGGACGACGCCGAGCTGGAGGCGGCGGTCGCGGCGATCGGCCGGGCGGCCCGTCCGCTGATCGTCGTGGGCGGTGGGGTCAAGTACAGCGGCGCCGAGGAGGCGCTCGGCACCTTCGCCTCCCTGACCGGCATCCCGGTCGCCTCCACCCAGGCCGGCAAGGGCGCTCTGCGCCACGACCACCCGCAGGACGTCGGCGCCGTCGGCCACACCGGAACCGCCGTCGCCGACCACCTGGCACGCACGGCCGACGTGGTGATCGGGGTCGGCACCCGCTGGACCGACTTCACCACCGCCTCCGGCACCTTGTTCAGCCACCCGGACGTGCGCTTCGTCAACCTCAACATCGCGGCCTTCGACTCGCACAAGATGGCCGCGCTGCCGCTGGTCGCGGACGCCCGCGAGGGACTGGAGGGCCTCCACGCCCTGCTCGATCCGCACCATGTCACCCAGCACTACGTGCACGAGTACGCGGAGGAGAAGCTCCGCTGGGAGGCCCGCGTCACCGGCGCCTACGCCGTTCCGGACGAGGATGCCCGGCCGACCCAGCCGCAGGTCCTCGGCGTCCTCGACACTCTGGTCACCGAGGACGACATCCTGATCAACGCGGCCGGCTCGCTCCCCGGCGATCTCCACAAGCTCTGGCGGGCCCGGTCGACCGACCAGTACCACGTCGAGTACGGGTACTCGTGCATGGGCTACGAGATCCCGGCGGCGATCGGGGTCACGCTCGCCGCGCCCGGGCGGCCGGTCTGGGCGCTCGTCGGAGACGGTACGTATCTGATGAATCCAACCGAAATCGTCACCGCCGTGCAGCAGGGACTCCCCATCAAGGTGGTCATCCTGCAGAACCACGGGTACGCCTCCATCGGCGGGCTCTCCGAGTCCGTCGGCGGCGAGCGGTACGGCACCGCGTACCGCTTCCGGGACCAGGACGGGCGGTTCACCGGCGCGCCGCTCCCCGTCGACCTGGCCGCCAACGCGGCCTCCCTCGGGATGCGGGTGCTGACCGCCCGCACCGTACGTGACCTGCGGGAAGCCCTCGCCGACGCGCGGACGTCGACCGTTCCCACATGTGTCTATGTGGAGACCGAAACGGCAGACACAGTGTCGGGCGCGCCCCCCGCCCAGGCATGGTGGGATGTGCCCGTGGCCGAGACCTCGACCCGCCCGTCGGCGGTCAAGGCCCGGGAGGAGTACGACCGGCACGTCACCGCCCGACGCCGCCATCTCTGAAGGAGTAGTTCGTCATGACGAAGACCGTCAACCACTGGATCGGTGGCAAGACCGTCGAGGGCACGTCGGGCAACTGGGGCCCGGTCACCGACCCGGCCACCGGTGCCGTGACCACGAAGGTGGCCCTGGCCTCGGTCGACGAGGTCGACGCGGCCGTCGCCGCCGCGAAGGCCGCGTTCGAGACCTGGGGCACGGCGTCGCTGGCGCAGCGCACCACGATCCTGTTCAAGTTCCGCGCGCTGCTCGACGCCAACCGGGACGCGATCGCCGAGCTGATCACCGCCGAGCACGGCAAGGTCCACTCGGACGCGCTGGGCGAGGTCGCCCGCGGTCTGGAGATCGTCGACCTGGCCTGCGGCATCACGACCCAGCTCAAGGGCGAGCTGTCCACCCAGGTGTCGAACCGGGTGGACGTGGCCTCGATCCGCCAGCCGGTCGGAGTGGTGGCCGGCATCACGCCGTTCAACTTCCCGGCCATGGTGCCGATGTGGATGTTCCCGATCGCCATCGCGTGCGGCAACACCTTCATCCTCAAGCCGAGCGAGAAGGACCCGTCGCCCTCGCTGAAGATCGCGGAGCTGCTCGCCGAGGCGGGCCTGCCGGACGGTGTCTTCAACGTCGTGCACGGTGACAAGGTGGCCGTGGACCGGCTCCTGGAGCACCCGGACGTCACGGCGGTCTCCTTCGTCGGCTCCACGCCCATCGCCCGCTACATCCACACCACCGCCTCCGCCAAGGGCAAGCGCGTCCAGGCGCTCGGCGGCGCGAAGAACCACATGCTGGTGCTGCCGGACGCCGACCTGGACGCGGCCGCGGATGCGGCGGTCTCGGCGGCGTACGGCTCGGCCGGCGAGCGCTGCATGGCGATCTCGGCGGTCGTCGCGGTCGGCGCCATCGGCGACGAGCTGGTGCAGAAGATCCGTGAGCGCGCCGAGAAGATCAAGATCGGCCCCGGCAACGACCCGACCTCCGAGATGGGCCCGCTCATCACGGCCGTCCACCGCGACAAGGTCGCCTCGTACGTGAAGGGCGCCGCCGACGAGGGCTGCGAGGTCGTGCTCGACGGCACCGGCTACACGGTGGACGGGTTCGAGGACGGCCACTGGATCGGGCTGTCGCTCCTGGACCACGTGCCGACGACCGCGAAGGCGTACCAGGACGAGATCTTCGGCCCGGTGCTGTGCGTGCTGCGCACCGAGACGTACGAGGAGGGCGTCGCCCTCATCAACGCCTCGCCGTTCGGCAACGGCACCGCGATCTTCACCCGGGACGGCGGCGCCGCCCGCCGCTTCCAGCTGGAGATCCAGGCGGGCATGGTCGGCGTGAACGTGCCGATCCCGGTGCCGGTGGGCTACCACTCCTTCGGTGGCTGGAAGGACTCGCTCTTCGGCGACCACCACATCTACGGCAACGACGGCGTCCACTTCTACACCCGCGGCAAGGTCGTCACCACCCGCTGGCCGGACCCCTCCGAGGCCCCCGTCGGCGTGGACCTGGGCTTCCCGCGCAACCACTGACCGACCCGTAAAACGACTGGCCCCCGGGGCGTGCGACGACGCACCCTGGGGGCCATGTCCGTTGATCCACCGAAGTACCAGATCCGCGCCCTGCACACCGAGTCGACCGTGACGGTCTACCAGGCGTACGACCCGGCCATCGGCCTCCCGACGGCCCGCGAGGGCCGGTTCCCACCCGCCTGGAAGCGGGACCGGATGACGTGGATCAAGCCCTCGTTCCTGTGGATGATGTACCGCTGCGGCTGGGGCCTGAAGGAGGGCCAGCAGACGGTCCTCGCGGTCGAGATCACCCGCGAGGGCTTCGAGTGGGCGCTGCGCAACGCATGCCTGTCGCACTACGACCGCGACGTCCACCCCGACCCGGCCGCATGGAAACGCGAACTGCGCCGTTCCCCGGCCCGCGTGCAGTGGGACCCCGAGCGGGACCCGCACCTCGCCGCCCTTCCGTACCGCTCCCTTCAGCTCGGGCTGGCGGGCGAGGCGTCCCGCCGCTACGCGGACGAATGGACCGTCTCCGTACGGGACGTCACACCGCTGGCGCACGAGATCCACGCGCTGGTGCGGGAGGGGTGGCTGGAGGAGGCGCGCACGCGGATGCCCGAGGAGCGGCCGTACCCGGTGGGTGACGGGCTCCTCGGGCATCTGGTGGGATAGCGCCGCGCCTAGAAGATCGAGTGCAGCAGCTTGTTCGGGGAGCCCGACAGGGGGTTCTGGACCTTGCCGTCGGTCGCGTTGTTCACCAGCGCGGTGCTCACCTGGGCCGGGGTGGCCGTCGGGTGGGTCGCGAGGTAGAGGGCGGCCACGCCCGCGGTGTGCGGGGTCGCCATCGACGTGCCCGAGATGGTGTTCGTCGCCGTGTCGTTGTCCTTCCACGCCGACGTGATGGACACGCCCGGGGCGAACAGGTCCACGCACGTGCCGTAGTTGGAGAAGGACGCCCGCTTGTCGGCGGAGTCCGTCGCGCCGACCGTGATCGCCTCGGGGACGCGAGCCGGGGAGTAGTTGCAGGCCCGGGCCGGCAGGCCGAGGATGTTGCCGTTGCCCGCGGCGACCGCGTACGTGACGCCCGAGGCGATCGAGCGCTTCACCGCGTCGTCCAGCGAGGCGTTCACCCCGCCGCCCAGGCTCATGTTGGCGACGGCCGGCTTGACCGCGTTGGCGGTGACCCAGTCGACGCCGGCGATCACCCCGGCCGTGGAGCCGGAGCCGTTGCAGTCCAGGACGCGTACCGCCACCAGCTTCGCGCCCTTGGCGACGCCGTACTTCGCGCCGCCGACCGTACCGGCGACGTGCGTGCCGTGGCCCTGGCAGTCCTGGCCGTTCTGACCGCCGCCGACGGTGTCCGTGCCCACCCTCGCCCGGCCGCCGAACTCGCTGTGCGAGGTGCGGATTCCGGTGTCGATGATGTACGCGGTGACGTTCGACGCCGTCGTGTTGTACGTGTACGTCGACGACAGCGGCAGGTTCCGCTGGTCGATCCGGTCCAGACCCCAGGTCGCGCCGGTCTGTGTCTCGGCGACCCGTACGGTCGCGTTCTGCTCGACGTACGCCACCCGGGGGTCGGCGGCCAGGGCCTTGGCCCTGGACTGGGACATCGAGGTCGAGAAGCCCTTGAGGACGGTGGTGTACTCGTGCTTCGGCTTCACGCCCAGATCTGCGGCGCGCGTCGAGCCGTCCTTGAGGACGACGATCCAGCTGTTCTCGATCGCGAGGGAGGCCGGGGCGAGGCGGAGGTCCCCGACGGGGGCGCCCTGTGCGGTGGGGGAGACGGCCAACTGCAGGCCGGCGGCGAGCGCGAGGACGGGGACGATCGCCATGGCGCGGCGAGGTATTCGGGTCATGTGGTGGGGCACCTGAACCTTTCGTGGGCCGGGTTACCGGCAGGTACGGGCGGTTGGTGCGCCACAGAGTCTCGTGTCGGCATGTGCCGTACAAGGGGTCGTCCGGTCCCCTCACCGGTCCTTCACGCCGAAACCCCACGTCAGCATCGTGAACTCACCGTCGTCCCCCGCCCCCGTCGACCGATATGTCGCGAGCGCCGGCTCGTTGTCCGTGTCCACGCCGACCCACGCGTCGTAGCAGCCGCGCTCCCGCGCCTCGGTCAACAGCGCCCGTGTCAGCGCCCGACCGATGCCCCGGCGCCGGTACGTCTCGTCCACCGACAGCTCGTACAGACACATCTCCACCCCCTTGTCCGGGTGGAGCATCTCGATCCCGGAGACCAGACCGGCCGGGAACCCGTCCTCCGCGTACGCGATCAGCATCAGATGCCCGGGCGCGGCCAGGAACCGCTCCGCCCACGCCTCGCGCGGCGGATCGTCGTAGAGGTGCGTCGCGGCCATCAGCTCGGCCACCGTCGTCGCCCGTCGGATCTCCATCCCCAGCCCCTCTCTTCGACCGCACGGCTCGCCTCCGGCCGCCGTCGGCGCCCCTCGGACCACTCGCCTCGGTCGCGCCGCGCATACCGCGCCTGGTGTACGCGACCGTAGTCCGGTACGACTCCAGGAGGCCCGCGATTTCCGCCCCGGGGCAGCCGTGTCCCACAGGCTGTCCGCCTACGCTCGGGGACATGCAGCTCCGACTTCCCCGGTGGGCCGCGGTCACCGCCGCCCTCGCCGTGCTCACGGGCGCCGGCACCTGGACCGCCGTCGCCACGGACGAACCGCCACCCGTGGACCGCGCGGACCAGGTGCTCGACATGCCCGGGGCGCGGATCGACACCTCCTACTACACCGCCGGCGGTGCCGAGAAGCGGCCCGCCGTCCTCCTCGGGCACGGCTTCGGCGGCTCCAAGGACGACGTCCGCGCGCAGGCCGAGAAGCTCGCCCGCGACGGATACGCCGTCCTGACCTGGTCGGCGCGCGGATTCGGCGCCTCCACCGGGCAGATCGGACTCAACGACCCCGACCACGAGGTCAAGGACGTCCAGCGCCTCGTCGACTGGCTCGCCCGGCGGCCCGAGGTCCTGCTCGACAAGGACGGCGACCCGCGCGTAGGAGTCACCGGCGCCTCCTACGGCGGCGCGGCCTCGCTGCTCGCCGCCGGGTACGACACCCGCGTCGACGCGATCGCGCCCCAGATCACGTACTGGAACCTCGCCGACGCCCTCTTCCCGAACGGCGTCTTCAAGAAGCTCTGGGCGGGCATCTTCTTCTCCGCCGGCAACCAGCCGGGCGGCGGAGGCCGACAGCCCGCAGGCGACCAGCCCGGCGCGAGCGGTCCCTGTGGACGCTTCACGCCCGAACTCTGCTCCCTCTACCAGCGCGTCGCCGTCTCCGGACGGCCCGACGCCGCCGCCCGCACGCTCCTGGAGGCCCGCAGCCCCTCGGCCGTCGGCGGCAGGATCAAGGTCCCCGCCCTGATCGTCCAGGGCCAGACCGACTCCCTCTTCCCACTCGGCCACGCCGACGCCATGGCGAAGGCGATCAGCGCCAACGGCGCGCCCGTGGCCGTCGACTGGATCGCGGGCGGCCACGACGGCGGCAACCGCGAGACCGAACGCGTCGAGGCCCGGATCAGCGGCTGGTTCGACCGCCACCTCAAGCAGGACAAGGGCGCCGACACCGGCCCCGCGTTCCGCGTCAGCCGCGCCGGGGGAGTCGACTCCACCGACGGGCAGGCGCAGCTGCGCGGCGCGAGCTCCGACCGCTACTCCGGGCTCTCCGGTGACGCGGGCGACGCGCTGTCCCTGCCGCTGGAGGGCGGCCGTCCGCAGTCCTTCGCCAACCCGGCCGGCGCGGGCCCGCCCGCCATCTCCGCGGTCCCCGGCGTCGGTGGCGGGCTCTCCCAGCTCTCCTCCCTCGGCCTCGGACTCTCCCTGGACTTCCCCGGCCAGCACGCCCGGTTCGAGGCGGAGCCGCTGGCCGAGCCGGTACGGATCACGGGCTCTCCGACCGTCCGCGTCAAGGTCACCTCGGACAGCGCGGACGGTTCCGCCGTACTGTTCGCCAAGGTCTACGACGTCGGCCCGGACGGACGACAGCAGGTGCTGCCCGCCCAACTGGTCACTCCCGTCCGCGTCGAGGACGCCGGGAAGGGCCGGAGCGTCGAGCTGACGCTGCCCGCGATCGACCACGAGGTCGAGGCCGGCCACCGGCTGGCGCTGGTGCTCTCCGCCACCGACCTCGGCTACGCCTCCCCGGCCGCGCCGGCCGGCTACACCGTCGCCGCGGAGAGCCCGCTGACGGTCCCCACCGCGCCGGCCGTGGACACCCAGGCGGCCGCGATGCCCTGGTGGGTGTGGGGCCTGCCGCTCGCCGGGGCGCTGATCGCCGGCGCACTGCTCCTCACCGCGCGGCGCCGGACCGCGGCCCCCGTCCCGGACCCCGCGCTCGCCGCCGTACCGCTGCAGATCACCGGGCTGACGAAGAAGTACGCCAAGTCCTCCGACCGGTACGCGGTACGGGATCTGTCCTTCCGGGTCGAACAGGGACAGGTCCTCGGTCTGCTCGGGCCCAACGGCGCGGGCAAGACCACCACCCTGCGGATGCTCATGGGTCTGATCGGCCCCGACGACGGGGAGATCCGGGTCTTCGGCCAGGCCATCCGTCCCGGCGCCCCGGTGCTCTCCCGGGTCGGCGCCTTCGTCGAGGGTGCGGGCTTCCTGCCGCATCTGTCCGGGCGGGACAACCTGGAGCTGTACTGGAAGGCCACCGGCCGCCCCGCAGAGGACGCGCACATCGAGGAGGCCCTGGAGATCGCCGGCCTCGGCGACGCGCTCGCCCGCGCCGTACGGACGTACTCGCAGGGCATGAGGCAGCGGCTCGCCATCGCGCAGGCCATGCTCGGCCTGCCGGATCTGCTGATCCTCGACGAACCGACCAACGGACTCGACCCGCCACAGATCCGCGAGATGCGGGACGTGATGATCCGGTACGCCGCCGAGGGCCGGACCGTCATCGTCTCCAGCCACCTCCTCTCGGAGGTCGAGCAGTCCTGCACCCATCTCGTGGTGATGGACCGCGGCCGGCTCGTGCAGGCCGGCCCCGTCGGCGAGATCACCGGCGCGGGGGACACCCTGCTCGTGACGCTCGGGGACACCGTCCCGGACCCGCTCGTGGAGAAGATCGACGCGCTGCCCGGGATCGGCTCGGCCGCACGGACAGAAGGCGGGCTGCTCGTCCGTCTCGACGGGGCCGACGCGACCGCGCTGATCGGCGAACTCGTCCGCCTGGACGTGCCGGTGACCGGTGTGGGTCCGCACCGGCGCCTCGAGGACGCGTTCCTGACCCTGATCGGAGGAGGATCCGCATGAGCACGACCGCGGAACTGGTGGAGACCGCACCCGGCTACCGGGCGCGGCACACCCTGCCACTGCGCGTCGAGGCCGTACGGCAGCTCAAGCGGCGCCGCACCCTGGTCATGGGAGCGGTGCTCGCCGCCCTGCCGTTCGTCCTGATCATCGCCTTCGCGATCGGTGGGGGCCCGGACGGCAACGGGAACGGCCGGATCACGCTGATGGACACGGCGACGGCGTCGGCGGCGAACTTCGCCGCGACCTGTCTCTTCGTCTCCGCCGGCTTCCTGCTCGTGGTCCCGGTCGCCCTGTTCTGCGGGGACACCGTGGCCTCGGAGGCGAGCTGGTCGTCGCTGCGCTACCTGCTGGCCGCGCCCGTCCCCCGGGCCCGGCTGCTCTGGTCCAAGCTGGCCGTGGCGCTCGGCTTCAGCGCGGCCGCGATGGTGCTGCTGCCACTGGTCGCGCTCGCCGCGGGCACGGTCGCCTACGGTTGGGGGCCCCTGCGGCTTCCCACCGGCGGCGCCCTTCCGGCGGCCGAGACCCTGCCCCGGCTGGCTCTGGCCGTCGCGTTCATCTTCGTCTCCCAACTGGTCACGGCCGGGCTCGCGTTCTGGCTCTCCACCCGGACCGACGCCCCCCTGGGCGCCGTCGGTGGAGCGGTCGGACTGACGATCATCGGCAACGTCCTGGACGCCGTCACGGCGCTCGGCTCCTGGCGCGACTTCCTGCCCGCGCACTGGCAGTTCGCCTGGGCGGACGCGCTCCAACCGCAGTTGGAGTGGGGCGGGATGGCCAAGGGCGCGGCGATCTCGGTGACGTACGCGCTGATCCTCTTCGCGCTGGCCTTCCGGGGCTTCGCGCGCAAGGACATCGTGTCCTGACCGCCGGCAGGGCCACCCCCGGCGCCACCATTCCCGTCACAACCACCCCCTTCGAGCCGCTTCCGCACCCGCGCGGAAGCGGCTCGTCGTGCCGAGGGCATGCAGCAGCTCGCCGACCCGGCGGCTGTAGGTCCGGCCGGACATGCCGAGGCGGGCGGCGGCCGTCTCGTCCGTGAGGCCGGCGAGGAGCGCTTCGAGGACCGGGCGGAGCTGGGGAGGGAGCTCGCGCGGCGGGGCGGTGGCGCCGGCCAGGTCCTCGCCGGCGTCCCAACTGAGGTGATGGGCGCGGACCAGGGCCTGGACGACGACCGGGTCGCGGATCAGCAGCAGCCCGTTGTACAGCAGCTCCAGATCGAGCGGGACCGCCGCCACCGTGCGGTCGACGACGATCATCTTGAACGGGATCGAGTCCGTGAGGCGCGCCCGCCCCGGACCCCCGACCGCGCCCGCCACATGGGGCAGGGCGTGCCGCGGCACGATCCGTCTGACCTCCGGCGCCCGCTCCGCCGCGGCCCGCATGCACGCTCCTGCCAGCTCCAGGAACGGCTCGGGGATCGCACGGCCCGCGGAGGCGGCCGGGTCGTCGAAGGTCAGCAGCTCGTGCCGCGTCGAGGCGGCGAGCCCGGCCAGCGCGGCGCTGATCCGCCGCATGCCGCGGACGGGGCGCCCCGGAGGCCGCTGCGCCTCGGGCACGGCCCTGTTCATCGCCGATCGCGCGAGCATCACGGAGCCCGCAGTCTCTGCCACCGCTGACCACCCCCGCCCGATCGGTGTGCCACTCCATGTACGCATGTGACTGCACACGGTGACAACCCCTGTTGAGAAGGATGGCGAGTCCATGCCACGGGAGGCCGCCCCGGCCGCCGTTGCCGCATTGAGATCCATCCGCAACTCCTTCGTCTGCTCCTTTCGGCCTCCTCGGACGTCACATTCACAAGTGCTCCAACTTGAGGGGGAGATGACGTGAAGCGACGCCACACGGCGCGGCTGGCCGCCGGAATCCTGGCCGCCGGGCTGATCCTGACCGGGTGCGCGGCCGGTGAGAACGGCACGCGCAGCTCGGACCGGAGCGAGGGAGGCTACCGCGCCCCGGACGCCCGACAGGACGCCGGCCCCGACGCACGCAAGGACGACGCCCCCGAGGGCGAGCAGCGCACCCGGCCGCCCGCCGACTGGCTCTCCACCTTCGCCCTGGACGTGGACACCGCGTCGTACGGCTACGCCCGCCGCACCCTCTCCGAGGGCCGGCTGCCCGACCCGACGTCCGTACGGCCCGAGGAGTTCGTCAACAGCTTCCGGCCGGACTACCCACGCCCCGAGCGCGACGGCTTCAGCGTGACGATCGACGGGGCGAGGACCGGGGACGAGGGCTGGTCGCTCGTCCGGGTCGGGCTCGCCACCGCCGCCGCGGACCGCAAGGGCGAACGCCCGCCCGCCGCCCTGACCTTCGTCGTCGACATCTCCGGCTCGATGGCCGAGACCGGCCGGCTCGACCTGGTCAAGAAGTCGCTCGGCATCCTCACCGACGAGCTCCGCGACGACGACTCGGTCGCGCTCGTCACCTTCAGCGACGAGGCCGAGACCCGGCTCCCCATGACGAAGGTCAAGGGGCAGCGGGAGCGGATCCACGGCATCGTCGACGAGTTGCGCACCACCTCGTCGACCAACGTGGAGGCGGGGGTGCGCACCGGCTACGACGTCGCCGTCGAGGGGCATCGCGAGGGCGCCACCAACCGGGTCGTGCTGCTCTCCGACGCGCTCGCCAACACCGGCGACACCGACGCGCGGTCGATCCTCGACCGGATCGACAAGGAGCGCAGGGAGTACGGGATCACCCTCTTCGGCGTCGGCGTCGGAAGCGACTACGGCGACGCGTTCATGGAGCAGCTGGCCGACAAGGGCGACGGGCACACCACGTACGTCTCCACCGTCGAGCAGGCACGCAAGGTCTTCGTGGACCAGCTGCCCACGAACATCGAACTGCGCGCCCGCGACGCCAAGGCGCAGGTCGCCTTCGACCCGAAGACCGTCGAGCGGTTCCGGCTGATCGGCTACGAGAACCGGGAGGTCGCCGACGAGGACTTCCGCAACGACAAGGTCGACGGCGGCGAGGTGGGGGCGGGGCACACCGTCACGGCGCTGTACGCGGTGAAGACCCGGCCCGGCCGCAGCGGTCCGCTGGCCACGGCGACGGTCCGCTGGCTCGACCCGAAGAACCGTGCCGCGCACGAGAACACCGGGAGCGTCGGGACGAGCGCGCTCACCTCCTCGCTCTGGGCCGCCGGTCACGACAGCCTCCAGCTGACCGCCGTCAGCGCCTACTTCGCCGACCGGCTTCGGGGCGGCGATCTGCCGGGAGCACCGAGGCTCGCCGAGCTGGCGGAGCGCTCGGGGGCGATCGCGGACCGGTCCGGTTCGAAGGTGGTACGGGAGCTGACCGAGGCGATCCGGCAGGCGGACAGGCTGCTGGCGCGGCGCGGCGAAACGGAATCGGGTGATCCGTACATGGGCTGATCCACAACTGCTGCGCGGTGCCCGTGGATCCCGTCATGATGGGGCCATGGCCACCCTGCTGCTCGCCCTCGCCGTCGGTTCCACCGGCCTCTACGCCGGGTTCATGCTGATCTTCATGACCGGGATCATGCCCGCCCTCGCCCGGCTCGGGGACGCGGAGTTCGTCGACGCGATGCGACGGATCAACGAGTACGTTCCCAAGCCGGTGTTCCTGATCGTGTTCCTGGGAGTCGTGGCCTTCCCGGTCGCCGCGTTCTTCGTGCCGGTCGACGGGCGCTCCGACACCCAGAAGTGGCTGGTCCTGGCCGGTCTCGTGTGCGCCGTGGTCAACCATCTGATCACGATGGGCGGCAACGTTCCGCTGAACAACGCGCTGGCCGTCTCGGAGCGGACGGGGGTGGATCCGTCCGCGGTCCGGGCGGCCTTCGAGAAGCGCTGGAACGCGTTCCACGCGGTCCGTACGGTGCTGATCACCGCCGCGTTCGGGCTGCTGATCGCCGCGTCCTTCAACTGAGCCGGTCAGGAGGGCAGTTCGGCGACCGTGGTGATGGCGGTGAAGAGGATCTCGTCGTCCTGTCGGCCGGTCACCCGGATTAGTCGTTCCGGGCTGCCGGGGTAGTCCACGGCCGGCTCGGTCTCTATCCAGCAGGGGCTGCCGAACTCGGCGTACCGGTGGAAGGTGGAGTCCATCGCCACCGGCAGCACCGGTCGGCCGACGGGCGTCAGCGACTGCACGGCCTGGCGGGCCGCCTCCAGCAGGACCATGCCCGGGATGTGGTCGCCGGGGTGGTCGAAGAGGACGGGGTGGCGGGTGTCGACCCGCAGCTGCCAGCGGTCGGGGCGTTCGGTCGGGGTGAGCACGACGTCGAACTCGTCGAGCCGGCCGACGGACCGCGGTTCCACGGGCGCGGTGGGCGGCTCCTGGGCGGTCGCGGGCTCGGTGAGGCGGTCGGCGCGCAGCCGGCGGTAGACCTCGGGGCTGGTGCAGGTGTATCGGGCGTTGCCGGTGGCGAGCGTCCGGCCCTGCTCGCCGATCACGACCTCGTAGCTCAGCCCGGCCAGCCGGCCGGCGCGGCGGCGGATGTCGGTGCAGGTGACGTCGAGGCGCAGATCGGCGGGGGCCCCGCCGACGGGCAGTAGCGCGGGCATCACGCGGTAGTTGAGCTCCCACATCAGGAACTGGTGGCCCAGCGGCACGTCGAAGCCGGCGTGGGCGAGCAGCGCACCCACCTGACGGATCGTTTCGGCGGCCAACATCGGGTCGTAGTGCGTGCCACCGACCGGACCGAAGAAGGAGTGCCCGCGCGGCCACTGGGCGCCGAGGGCGAAGTGCGCCTCGTCCGTACGGGACCAGTCGGCGGTGAGGAAGACCTCGGCGAGCGCGGCCCGGTGAACGTACTCACGGGGAGCCGTCGTGGTGAGCCCCCGGAAGGCTTCCGTGTCCACGATGTCGGTCGGGGCGGGCGTCTGCAGCATGAGATCCCTCTACTAGGGGCCTACTAAGGAGATTCGGGCAACCAGCACCGGGGAAGTTACGAACTCTCCGGTACGTTTCGCAAGGGTGAGGGTACGGTTCTGTCAGGTCGATGCGGGGAAAGGGGGAAGGGCCTTCGAGCCTGCTCGCATTCAACGACGCCTGTCAGAACGGCAGATGTCCGACTCATGAGACCCGAGGGTTCACGAGTGAGGTGGCTTCGGGTATCTTCCAGCTGCCGGAAATCTGTACCACCAGGTTTGTTTCTCGGACATCCGAGACGCCGGTTCGGGTGATCGCGTCACGATTCGCGCGATTCGTTCCGATGTGCCCGGCCCGCCGATCGGCTGTCCCTTGGAGACTCCGTGGAACACCTGCGCCAGATAACCGTCGCCGCCGTCAACATCGACGGTGTCCTGCTGAACGACACCTTCAGCCCGGTCATCCACCGGTTCGTCACCAGTCGCGGCGGCCACTACGACGCCGAGGTGGAGCGGGAGATCTTCTCCCAGACGCAGCTCACCGCAGCCAAGGCCCTCGGGGCCGCGGCCGGAGTCTCCTGGAGCCCCGAGGACGTGCTCGCGGCCTACTTCGAGGAGCGCGCCTCCTATCTGGCCGAGCATCCGCTGCGCCTGCTCGACGGCGCCACCGAGCTGCTGGTGCGGCTGCGGGCGCTGGGGCTGCGGACGGTCTGCTACGGCGGGCTCGACGCGTCCCACTTCGACCTGCACCTGCGGGAGCAGGCGCATCTCTTCGACGCCCCCGGCTATGTGTGCACCAACGACTTCCGGCCCGGGGTCCGCGAGTTGACGCGTGACGTCGGAGTCCGCTTCGACCAGATCCTCTTCATCGACGACGTCGCCCGCGTCGCGGAGGCCGCCAAGGAGCTCGGCGTGCCCTTCGTCGGCCACCCGAGCGACTTCGCGCACGGGTTCCAGGGCGAGCTGATGCGCCGGGCGGGCGTCCGGCACGTGGTGCGCGCGCTCGACGAGATCGACGAGTCCCTGCTGCGGACCCTCGACGCCGAGGCCGCCGCCGGTACGGTCTGGAACCGCTGAGATCCACGTGGCGTATCCACCCGAAGCCGCCGCCCGCGCGGCCGGACCTGTGATTCCGTCGAGCCCGTCGACGACGACGCGCCCGGCTCCGCACAGCCAGGTGTCACACATCCAACTGCCGAGGGAGACGAACGTCCCATGACTGCCGACCACCGCCTGCTGCCCGAGAAGGTCGCCCTGATCACCGGAGCGAGCAGCGGAATCGGAGCGGCCGCCGCCCGGGTCTTCGCCCGTGAGGGCGCCCGTGTGGTCCTCGCCGCCCGCCGCGAGGACAGACTCAAGGCTCTGGTCACCGAGTTGCGCGAGCAGGGTGCGCAGGCCGAGTACGTGGTGGCGGACATGACCCGCCGCGAGGACACCCGAGCCGCCGTGGCCTGCGCGGTGGACACGTACGGAAGGCTCGACGTGGCGTTCAACAACGCCGGGTGGGGCGCCGGCCGCGAGCCGCTGCACGAGATGGACGACGAGCTCTACGACCGGATCCTGGACGTCAACCTGCGCGGGGTCTGGAACTGCCTGCGGGACGAGATCGCGGCCATGCTGACCACCGGCGGCGGCGCGATCGTGAACACCAGCAGTGTCGGCGGACTGCTCGCGACCCCGGTCGCCGCGCCCTATGTGGCCGCCAAGCATGCCGTGGTCGGACTGACCAAGGCCGCGGCCGCCGAGTACGCGGCCCAGGGGATCCGGATCAACTCCGTGGCGCCCGGTACGACCCGTACCGAAGTGGTCACCGAGTGGTTCGCCGCGGTGCCCGGGATCGAGGAGGCGCTGCACGCCGCCACCCCGCAGCCGCGGACCGCCGAGCCGGCGGAGATCGCCGAGGCGGCGGCCTGGCTCTGCAGCGACCGATCGTCGTTCGTCACCGGTGCGATCATGCCGGTGGACGGCGGCTTCACGATGGTGTGAGCCGGATGCCGCCCGGCCGAACGGCCTGCGTGCGATGCCTTGTGTCCTCTGCACGTATCCGTCCATACTTGCTGTTTTCGACCGTGAAGTGCGAGCAGGCACGGAGCGAGCGCGAGTGTCCTGTGGGGCATCGGGCTATGAGAGGGACGTGACCCCCAATGGCGAAGCAGGATCGCGCGATTCGGACGCGCCAGGCGATCTTGGAAGCGGCCGCCACCGTCTTCGACGAGCGTGGTTACGAGGCCGCGAAACTCACCGACATCCTCCAGCTCGCCCAGGTCACCAAGGGTGCGCTCTACTTCCACTTCGACTCCAAGGAAGACCTCGCGCACGCGGTGATCGACGCCCAGGTCTCGACCGCGCCCACGCCGATGCCGCAGGTCTCCAAGATGCAGGAGTTCGTCGACATCGGCATGGTGTTCGCGCACCGGCTGACCCATGACGGGCTGCTGCGGGGCAGTGTCCGGCTCACTCTCGACCAGGGCGGTCACGAGCTCAACCGCAGCGGCCCCTACCGGGAGTGGACGGACCTCAATCTGCGGGTGCTCGAAGAGGCCAAGGCGCGCGGTGAACTGCTGCCGCACGCCGACCCGGAGGAGGTGGCGCCGCTCGTGGTGGGCGCCTATGCCGGCCTGAACCTGATGACCCAGGCGCTGGGCAGCAACCGGGCGGACATGGACCGCTGGGCCTCGGCGCTCTACCGCCATGTGCTGCCCAGCATCGCCGTGCCCGCCGTGCTCGCGATGCTCGACATGGAGCCCGGCCGGGGCGCGCGCGCCCTGAGCGCGGCGGAGGCGGCGGCGGGCTAGTCCGGCTGCCCGTCGCCCGAGCGGGACATTGTGGTGGGTAAAACCATACCCGTCTGCCGGTTTTTTGAGGAAGACACGAAGCTGACATCTTCCCGTCGTCTGAAATAGGCGTCGGAAAGCGTACCCGTGAGTCCAGATCTTGGACCCGCGGGTACGCTTCGTTGCGCCCTTTACGGATTCCTGATGTCGACAAACCAGAGTGAACCCGGACATTCGTCCGCGTTTTCAGGTCCCGAGATTCCATACCCGGCGGTTTCTTATTGACATGCCTCCGGGTCTCTTTTCTAATCGTCCAGGGCCAAGCCGTTCACCGACACTGAGGGGGCAAAGTGGACGTCCGGATCCTGGGGGGACTGTCGCTACGCGAGAACGGGGTGTCGATCACTCCGACCGCCGCCGCGCCGCGGCAGTTGCTGGCGCTGCTCGCGGCCAACGCGGACCAGGTCGTGCCCGTGACCGTACTCATGGAGGAGCTGTGGCCGTCCGGGCCGCCGCGTGGCGCCCGCGTCGAACTGCAGTCCCACATCGTCGATCTGCGGGCGCTGATCACCACGGCCCTGCGCGGGGCCGGGGCACCGGCGGAGGGATCCGACTGGCTGGAGCGCCACACCGCCGAGGCCGTGCTCGTCTCGCTGCCCGGCGGCTACCGGCTCGACACCGGCGGCGGCTCCAACGACGCCTGGCAGTTCGAGCGGGCCGCGGGCGCCGGCTACCGGGCCATGGAGGCGGGCGACCTCCAGCGCGCGGTGCGCCGCCTCTCCGACGCCCTGGCCCTGTGGCGCGGTGAACCGTACGCCGGCGTCGCCGCCGGTCCCCATCTGCGCACGGAGATCGAGCGCCTGGAGACCTCCCGGCTGAGCGTCCTCGACCAGTGGGTCGAGGCCCAACTGCGGCTCGGCCGACACTTCGAGATGATCTCCGACCTCTCCGAACTCGTCGCCCGGTACCGCACCAACGAGCCGCTGCACGGCCAGTTCATGGTCGCCCTGCTGCGCTGCGGACGGCAGGACGAGGCCCTGGAGGTCTACCAGCGGCTGCGCAACGGCCTGAAGAAGGAGACGGGCATGGAGCCCTCCGCGCGGCTGCGCCGGCTCCAGCGATCGATCCTGACCGTACGGGACGTGGCCCGGCCGGCGTTCGGCCGTCAGACGTCCACGCTGCCCCGCCTCGTGCCCGCCGGATCGCTCGGTTGAGGGGCCGCACCGGGGTGCGTGCCGGAACACGACGAGAGGAGGGGCGGGACGCCTGAAGCGTCCCGCCCCTCCTCTCGTGTGTCCCCCCGGACAGCCCGACCCGGCCCGGTCCCCGGGCCGGCCGTCAGACGGCGGCGAAGCCCTTCTTCAGCGCCGTGGCGATCTCGACGGCGCGGCGGGTCTGGAACTCGACGGCGGCGAGGTTCTCGCCGGCCACGTTGCTCGCCTCGTTCGCCGAGACGCTGCTGGCGCCGTACGGGTTGCCGTTGGCCGGGGCGAACTGGACCGGGTCCGCGTAGCCGGGCGCCACGATGATGGCACCCCAGTGGTAGAAGGTGTTGTTCAGGGCGAGCAGCGTCGACTCCTGGCCACCGTGCGAGGTCGAGGTCGACGTGAACGACGCGGCGACCTTGTTGACCAGCTTGCCCTGCGCCCACAGGCCACCGGTCGTGTCGATGAACTGCTTGATCTGCGCGGCCGGCAGACCGAAGCGGGTCGGCGTGCCGATCAGCACGACGTCGGCCCACTCCAGGTCGTCGAGCGAGGCGACCTCCACGTCACGGGTGGCCTGGACGTGCTCGGCCCACTCCGCCTTCGTGTCGATCACCGACTGCGGGGCCAGCTCCGCCACCTTCCGCAGCCGCACCTCCGCACCGGCCTTCTCCGCGGCCTGCGCGGCGGCGTTCGCCAGCGTGTGCACATTGCCGGTCGACGAGTAGTAGATGACTGCGACGTTGGTCATGTCGGACCTGCTCCTTGGTGTGGACTGGGGGGCCTGCTACGGAACGGAAGGGCCCTTTCGCGACCTTCTCCGAACGGGACGGCGGCCTTCCACGCAGACGGTGAAAGTCCGTCAAGTTCCGCACCCGGATGTCACTTCGCGGCGAAGAACCGCAGCAGAGCCCGCTCGTCGTCGTCGTTCAGCTCGATCGAGAACAGCTCTCCGAGCGCGCACACCGTATCGGCGGCGCTCAGCTCGCGCCGCTCGACGCGCCCGTCCGCGTACCGGATCTCCAACGACTTGTCCCGCAGCAGCCGGCGCTCCTTCTCCGTCTCCTTCTGGGCGACCAGCTGTCCGACGAACGGGGAGCCGGGCCGGGTCGAGGAGAGATAGTGCGCCGCCTCGAAGTCGATCCGGAACTGCGGCTCCTGACGGAAGGAGTACATGTCGAACCAGCCGTCGTGTGCCCCCTCCTCGGGGATCCGCACCACCCAGTCGGGCCCGTCGGCCGCCAGCCGCCAGGTCCAGTCCGCGACCGAGGAGACCGCCCCGTCCCGCAGCGGCAGCGCCTCCATCAGGCCGCTGTAGCCGTAGCCGGCGTCCGCCAGCCAGTCCTGGTCGTCCGCACGGACCAGGAGGACCGTGTGCGTACGGAAGCGACGCCTGGTCTCTCCCTGCCGGATGCGGGCGAGGAGACGGGTCACGGGGAAGCCGAGCCGGTCCAGGGCGGCGGCGAGCAGCAGGTTGTTCTCGTAGCAGTAGCCGCCGCGCCCCGCCCGTACGAGCTTGTCCTGGATCCGGTCCAGGTCGAGCGAGACCGGGCGGCCCAGCGCGATGTCGATGTTCTCGAACGCGATCGCGTCCATGTGGCCGCGCAGGACCCCGTGCAGGGTGTCCGCGGTGGGGGTGCGGGGCCCGGTGAAGCCGATCCGGGCGAGATACGCGTCGAGGTCGAGGAGCTCGCTCTGCCACTCCGGATCGGTCTCGACGGCGACGGGCAGTCCGTAGGTTCCCAACATGGCTGTCTCCTGGATCAGGTGTTCAGATGCTCAGATGCGGTACGGGTCGTCGTGCGCGGGGCGCTCCCGAAAGAGCTCGGGCGGGATGGTGTCGGGGCATACGGCCGCCTCGACGACCGGGTGGACCATGTCCTCGACGGGGCCGAGGGTGTGCTCGCCGCGGCCGCCCGCCGCGGGCGGTTCCACCGGCGGCCTGAGCGCCGCGGCGAGGCCGGCCGCCAGCGCCGCGCCCAGGACGGGGCCGATGAGATACGCGGTGAGGAAGCCGAAGTTCCCGGCCCAGAGCGCGGGTCCGAACTGACGCGCCGGATTGACCGAGCCGCCCGAGAGCGGCCCCAGGATCATGATGAAGCCGGTGATGCAGAGCCCGACGACCCCGGGTATCAGCCACTCCCAGCGCGGCCGGATCAGCAGCGCCGCCACCAGCGTCATGCAGATCAGCTGACCGACCGTCTCCGCCGTCAGCACCCCCCAGAAGCCCCAGCCGGGCTGCGGCGCCACCGCCGCCCAGCCGACCTGGGGCAGCCCCACGTGCCCGCCCCACACCAGCCGTGCCAGCCCCACGCCGGCCACGGCCCCGGTCATCTGGGCCACGCAGAACGGCAGGACGTCCCGGCCGGGGAAGACCCGCAGCAGCCACAGCCCGATGCTCACCGAGGGGTTCATGTGCCCGGCGGTCTTCCGGGACATCGAGTAATGGATGATCGCCGTGTTGACGACGCCGAAGAAGATCCCCAGCGCGACGAACGCCGCCCGCCCCTTCAGCACGGAGCCGAGGGGCGCGTCCGGAGCGAAGATCCAGCGTGACGTGGTCACGATGAGGAAGAGGATCCCCGCCGTGATCAGGAACTCCAGGACGACGGTGCGGGCGCGCGGGGAGAGCAGCTCCCTGCGGGGAGCCCGGTGACGACTGCTGTGGGTCATGGTGACCAACTCCCAGCTGTGATGCGGTCGGTACAGGCGGCGCGGGTGGGGCGTGGCGTACACATGCGTCCGCGGCGCCGCGCACGGCCCGAAGGCCGCGCACGACGCCGCAGTGGGGCGAACGTGCAGGTCAGAGCTCGATACGGACCTTGTAGTCGAGCGCCCAGGCGTTGAACTCGACCAGCCGCTCCATCACCGCCCGGGTGCCCCAGAGCCCGCCGAGCGCCGAGTACTCCGCCAGCGGCCTGTCGAGCAGCCGCCGGATGCCCTCGCGCGACACGAGCCGCAGCACCGGGGAGTCGTCGGCGAGCAGCGCCTCGACCTTGGCGCGCAGCGCGGTGACGTACTCGATGTCCTGGGTGGAGGGGTACGGGCTCTTCTTCCGCTCCAGGACCGACTGGGGCAGCACGTGCGCGGACGCCGCGCGCAGCAGGCTCTTCTCCCGGCCGTCGAAGTTCTTCATCTCCCAGGGCACGTTGTAGACGTACTCGACGAGCCGGTGGTCGGTGAACGGGACCCGGACCTCAAGGCTGGTGGACATCGAGATCCGGTCCTTGCGGTCGAGCAGGAACTTCTCCCAGTGCTGGATGTTGAGCCAGGTCAGCTCCTTCATCCGCTCCTCGTGCCGGGAGTCGCCGGCGAGCCGCGGGACCGACTCCAGGGACTCGGCGTACCGGCGCTTGACGTACTCCTCCATGCCGAGCCGTTCCCAGAGCCCGATGTCCTTGATCGTGTCCAGGCCGCCGAGGCGACGCCAGGCGTCGTACCAGGGGAAGGTGTCCCCGTTGACGGCCTCCTCGTCGAAGAACCAGTTGTAGCCGCCGAAGATCTCGTCGGCCGCCTCGCCCGACAGCGCCACCGTGACGCGCTCCTTGAGCGCCTTGCACAGGTGGTACAGGGAGTGCTCCATGTCGCCGGTCGAGACCGGCAGGTCCTGGGCGCGGAGCACCGCCGCGCGGACGTCCTCGTCGAGGATGTCGTGGTTCTCCAGCTCCACGACGACGTGCTCGGCGCCGGAGTGCGCGGCGACGTCGACGGCGTACGGGGTGTCCGGGTCCATCCAGATGCCGTTGTCGCGGAAGGTCTCGCCGTGGTCCTTGAAGTCGACCGAGAAGGCGGTGATCCGCTCGTCCGAGCCCTGGTCGCGCAGCACCTTCGCGGCGAGCGCGGTCACGGCGCTGGAGTCCAGACCGCCGGAGAGCAGGGTGCCGACCTTCACATCGGCGATCAGCTGCCGCTCGATGATGTCCTCGAGCAGCCCGCGGACCGTGGCGATGGTGGTGTCGAGGTCGTCCGTGTGCGGGCGCGCCCGGAGCGTCCAGTACGTACGGGTGGTGGAGCCCGCCCTGGTGAAGCGGACGGACGTGCCGGGGACGACCTCGCGCATCCCCTTGAAGACCGCGTGGCCGGGGGTGTTGATGATGGCGAAGATCTCGGCGAGGCCCTCGGCGTCGACCACGGCCTCGACCTCGGGGTGGGCGAGGATCGACTTGGGCTCGGAGCCGAAGAGGACGCCGTCGGCGGTGGGGTAGTAGTAGAGCGGCTTGACGCCCATCCGGTCGCGGACCAGGAGGAGTTCCTCGCTGCGCGGGTCCCAGATCGCCAGCGCGTACATGCCGTTGAGGCGCTCGGCGAACTCCTCGCCCCACTCCAGGTAGGCGTGCAGCACGACCTCGGTGTCGGAGGCGGTGCGGAACTCGTGCCCGAGGACGACGAGTTCCTCCTTCAGCTCACGGAAGTTGTAGACCTCGCCGGTGTAGACGAGGACGGGCTGCCCGTCGTCGCCGGGGACGGCGTGCATGGGCTGACGGCCGTTCTCCAGGTCGATGATGGAGAGACGGCGGTGGCCGAGGGCGGCGTGCCGGGTGAGCCAGATGCCGCCGTCGTCCGGGCCCCGGCACTCCAGGGTCCGGGTCATGGCCTCGGCGGTGTCGCCGCCGAGCGTCAGGTCGTGGTCGTAGGCGACCCAGCCGGTGAGTCCGCACATGGCGCCTCAGGTCCTTTCTCGAATGATCAGCGGGGTGTACGGAGTCAGGAGCGGGGGGCGGTCGTCGAGGCGGGCCTCGGGACCGGGACCCAGCCGGCGGTGTCCCAGTGGGCGAGTTGGCGCAGCGCGGAGCGCTCGCCGATCTCGGCGACCCGCTCGCCGCCGAGGATCAGCGTGGACGGCCGCTCCGGCGAGAACACCGGTACCGCAGGCGCGTTAGGGCTGCTCGGGGTCCGGCCGTGGGCGAAGGAGGACACCAGGTCGATGAAGGTGTCCGAGACGAGGCGCTCCAGCGGGCCGTCGCCGTAGTGCGGGGCGTTGACCTCGGAGCCGTAGGTGCCGAAGAGGAACTTGGACGTGGCCTCGTGCGGGGTGCCGGTCAGCGGCGGGGCGACCGGGTGCGCGAACTCCACCAGATAGCTGGGCACGTCGGGCCGCTCCGTGGCCTGCCGTTCGGCGAGCCGGGTGATCTGGTAGCGGAAGAGGCTGTCGCCCCAGATCGCGCCCCAGACGGACACCGGGCCCTGTGGGAGCCCGTCGATCGCCGCGGCCCTGCGGTACGCGGAGATCGTGGCGTCCACCTCGGTGTCGGCCACATGGGCCGCCCCCTTGTGCAGCACGGCGCGGATCGCGGTGCGCAGACTCTCGTCGTCGGTGGGGTGGGGGCCGGGGAAGGGGTAGCCGGGCCCGGTGGTGAAGAAGGTGCCCTCGGTCCGGCCGTAGATCGACAGGGTGGGCAGCTCGGGGGTGGGCAGCTCGAAGTCGTGGCCGAGCATCCAGCGGCCGTCGACGACCGGCCCCTGGTACTCGCGCCAGGTGGATATCTCGCGGTCGACGGGGCTGCCGGAGAAGATCTTCTCCCAGGTGTCCTTGAGCCGGGCGGCCGGCACGGAGCGCAGGCCCCGCACGGTGGTGCCGAGCTTGCGTGCGACCAGCTCGAAGACCCGGTGGGAGTCTTCCCGGCTCATCGAACTCGCGGGTTCCCAGACGTGCTTGACGCTGATCGGGACGATCCGGCGCACCGTGCCGCGCAGTTCGGGGAGGAGCCCGAGCTGCCACGTCGAGGAGCCGCCGGCGGAGGTGCCGGCCAGGGTGATGTTGTCGGGGTCGCCGCCGAAGGCGGCCGCGTTGCGGCGCACCCAGTGCAGCAGCGCCACCTGGTCCTGCAGGCCCCAGTTGGAGCAGCCGCCGGTGCGGTCGTCGAGCAGGTCCTCGTGAAGTCCCCAACCGAGGGCGCCCAGGCGGTAGTTGAAGGTGACCACGACCATGTCGCCGTGGGCGGCGGGCCGGGCGCCGTCGAAGTCCGGCTCGCTGCCGGCGCCGAGGAACCAGCCCCCGCCGTGGATGTAGACCACGACGGGCCGGGCGCCGCCGGTGTCCGGGGTCCAGACGTTCGCGTAGAGGCTGTCCTCGCTGGAGCCCGGCAGGTACGACTGGTACGAGACGGGCGCGAACGTGGTCGCGTCCCGGACCCCGCGCCAGGGGGCGACCGGGCGCGGCGAGCGGTAGCGCAGCTCACCGACCGGGGGAGCGGCGTACGGCACCCCCCGGAAGACGGACAGGCCGCCGGACCGTTCGCCCCTGATCAGACCGCCGCCGACACGGGTGACGACACTCGTGGTCTCCGCGGCGCCACCGGTCCGCACGCCGCCGTCCCTCTCCGCGGCCGAGGCCACGCCGCCCGGTACGGTCACCGCCGTCGCCACCGCTGCGGCGGCCGCGACGACCGTACGTCTCCGTGGCATGGGTGGCGGCTCATGTCCAACTCCCGACCGGTCCATAAACAAAACTCCCCGGGTATGCGAATGCCAAAAGACTTGGCGCGTCGAAGAGTGACGACGATGCGAGGGTGCCGTACGTCCTGGCCTCGGCCAATGCGGTTCGGCGTACTCAGTCAGGTCAGTCGGAGCGGCATCCGAAGTGGTGTCACGGTGACCTGACGGATTCACGCCCGAACCTTTGAGCACATCCGTGGGGATCGGCAGGATCCAGGCATGACAACGTCGATTCTGGACTCCCGCCCCCTTTTCGAGCTGGGTGCCGAGATTCATATCGCGGCCTCCGCGGACAAGATCTACTCGATCGTCAGCGACATGCAGCGGCATTCCGAGTGGAGCTCGGAACTCCAGGGCGGCCGGTGGCTGTCCGGAGAGCCCGGGAAGGTCGGTTCGATCTTCGAGGGAGAGAACTTCCGCAGCGACGACATCGTGTCCTGGGCGCCGCTCATCCGCGGAATCTGGCACACGAAGTCGGAGGTCGCGGAGACCACCCCCGGCCGTGTGTTCCGCTGGAAGATCCACTCCAAGACCGGTGAGCCGCAGGAGCTCACCTGGTCCTTCCTCATCGAGCCCACGGAGAACGGCGCCACGCTGTCCCAGACGTTCCGCATGGGATACGCGTCGCCCGGAATCCACGAGATCACCAAGGACATGAACGAGGCCGACAAGCAGAAGTTCATCTCCGACTGGATGGCCAAGATGACCCGGGACGTCACCGAGACCCTGGGCAGGATCAAGGTCGTCGTCGAGAAGGACTGACGCCCACCGCCACCAGGAACGACGTATCGACGGGCCGGCCCCTCAAGGGCCGGCCCGACGCACGCCCGGCCGGCCCGGGCCCCATCCCGTACCGGGAAACCGCCCCCGCGCGTCCGCCCCGCCCCGGGCCGTGAGCCCGCACCGGGAACCCGCCCGCGCCCCGCGACGCGCCACGTCCGTACCGGGATCCCGCCCCGGGCCGTGAGCCCACACCGGGAACCCGCCCCGGCCCGCAGCGCGCGGGCCCCAAGCCCGCACCGGGAACCGCCCGCCCCGCGACGCGCCGGCAGCCTCAAGCCCATACCGGGAACCGCCCCGCCACGCCGCGCGCGGGCCTCAAGCCCCCGCGCGACCCCCGCCCGCGGGCCTCACGTCCGCACCGGAACACACACCGCCCGCGCCCGTCGCGCGCCGGAGTGTGTTCCGTACCGGGAACCGCCCCGCGTACAGGTCCGCGCCCCCGCCCGCGACCGCGCCGGGCCCCCACGAGCCGCCCCCGCGCCCGTCGCGCGCCGGGGCCGTCAGACCCCCACACCCCCACAGCCCCCCACGTCCCCCCACAGAGCACGGAGATACGGGTGCGCACAGGGCGCGCCCATGACGAGGGGAATCCCCATGCTTTCCAGACGACGGTTCATCGGTGCCGCCCTGGCGACAGGCGGCACGATGGCCACCGGCGCAGCCCTGACCCCGCTGCTCGGCGCGGCATCGGCCACCGCGGCCGACGCGACCGCCGTCGCGTTCTTCACCCGGCCGATGCCTCTGCCGCAGGTCATCGCGCCCAGCTCGACCCCCAACGGCGTCGACACCTACAACATCTCGATCAAGCGGACCACCAAGGAGATCCTGCCCGGACAACTCACCGAGGTCTTCACCTTCAACGGCGGCTTCCCCGGGCTCATCCGGGCCACCTCCGGCCGTCCGGTCGTCATCAACCAGTACAACAAGCTGGACATGCCGGCCTCGATCCATCTGCACGGCGGGCACGTCGCCCCCGAGCACGACGGGGACCCGATGGCCACCATCGCCCCCGGCGGCGTGCGCACGTACCACTACCCGAACCAGCAGGGCCACGCCCCGCTGTGGCTCCACGACCACGCCCACCACATGGAATCCGAGCACGTCTACCGCGGCCTCTCCGCGTTCTACCTGCTCACCGACGCCGAGGAGAAGGCGCTCCCGCTGCCCTCCGGCGTGTACGACGTGCCGATCATGCTGCGCGAGGGGCACTTCGACACCGCCGGGCAACTCGTCTACACCATGGACGACTTCCGCAGCCGGTCGACCATCATGGCCAACGGCAGGGCCTGGCCGTACTTCCAGGTCGCGGCCCGCAAGTACCGTTTCCGGCTGCTCAACTCCACCAATCTGAGGTTCTTCACCCTGCGGCTCGCGGACGGCTCGCCGTTCATCCAGATCGGCTCCGACGGCGGCCTTCTGGAGCGCCCCTTCTCCACCGACACCGTCGCGCTGTCGCCGGGCGAACGCGCGGAGGTCGTCATCGACTTCTCCCGCTATCCCGTCGGCACCCAGCTCGTCCTGGAGAACACCGAGGGCCCGGGGCCGGCCGAACTGACCGGCAAGGTGCTGCGCTTCGACGTGGTGAAGACCGCGTCCGACCCCAGCGCCGTACCCGCCACGCTGCGCACCCTGCCCCCGCTGCCGGCCGTCACCGGCAGGCGGACCGTCGTCATGAGCATGGACGAGGACGGCCGTCCCGCCCCGCAGGGCTACATGGACGGAAAGGTCTACGACCACCACCGAATCGACAACACCGTCCCCTGGGGCGGCTCGGAAATCTGGACGGTGACCAACAGCAATCAAGCCATCCCGCACAATTTCCATATTCACCTGGTGCAGTTCCGTGTACTGGAACGCAACGGAAATCCGCCCGGTCCTGCCGAGGCGGGACTCAAGGACACGATCCGCGTCATGCCCGGCGAGACGGTGAAGTTCCAGGCAACATTCGACAGCCATCGCGGAAAGTACCTGTACCACTGCCACATGCTCGACCATGCGGCCATGGGAATGATGGCCCAGATGGAAGTCGTGTGAACAGCGGACCAACCGACCTGATGGATTCTCCGGCCACTTGACGGAGTGCGGCCGACACCATTGGCCGCGAGCCAGTCAACGACGGATGATTCGAGGGAATTACGGGCCGGCCGGCCCAGTCGCGGCACACCCATTTGCAGGACACCGGTTCGTCGGACCGGTTCGGTGACCGCCCGGCCGGCCCTTTTCGGATCTCCGCCTCGATGAATCCCACCCGCACCCGTCGTCCTGTCGTCTTAGGAGAGACTCCCTGTGGACAACACTCTGCTCGACATCCGGCGAAGGCCGGCTCTGCAACAGCCCGTGTGGGACGACGCCTCGCAGGTGGAGCGCGTACGGGAGGAGTTGAGCGTCCGCCCCGCCCTGGTCAGCCCCCAGGACGTGCACACCCTGCGCACCCTGCTCGCCAGGGTCGCCGCGGGCGAGGCCGTGATCGTCCAGTCCGGCGACTGCTCCGAGGACCCCGACGAGTCCACCGCCCAGCACGTCGCCCGCAAGGCCGCCGTCCTCGACCTGCTCGCCGGCGCCATGAAGATGATCACGCACAAGCCGGTGATCCGCGTGGGCCGTATGGCCGGCCAGTTCGCCAAGCCGCGCTCCAACGACACCGAGAAGGTCGGCGAGCTCGAACTCCCCGTCTACCGCGGCCACATGGTCAACGGACCCGAACCCGACGCGGAGTCCCGCCGCCCCGACCCGCTGCGCCTGCTCACCGGCTACATGGCCGCCAACGACATCATGGGCCACCTCGGCTGGCGCAAGCCCGTCGGCCGCCCGGTCATCGACCCACCGGTCTGGACGAGCCACGAGGCCCTGCTCCTCGACTACGAGGTGCCGATGCTCCGCCGTGACGACGAGGGCCGGCTGCTGCTCGCCTCCACCCACTTCCCGTGGATCGGCGAACGCACCCGCCAGACCGACGGCGCCCATGTCGCCCTGCTCGCCGAGGTCGTCAACCCGGTCGCCTGCAAGGTCGGACCCGGCATGACCCCCGACGAACTGCTCACCCTCTGCGAGATCCTCGACCCGGCCCGCGAGCCCGGCCGGCTCACCCTCATCGCCCGCATGGGCGCCGAGAAGGTCGCCCAGAAGCTGCCGCCGCTCGTCGAGGCGGTCCGCGCCGCCGGCCACCCGGTGATCTGGCTGACCGACCCCATGCACGGCAACACCGTCACCGCCCCCGGCGGACTCAAGACCCGCTACACCACCACCGTCGAGCGGGAGATCTCCGAGTTCCAGCTCGCGGTGCGCTCCTCCGGCGGCATCGCCGGCGGCGTGCACCTGGAGACCACCCCCGACGACGTCACCGAGTGCGTCCTCGGCGAGCAGTGGGTCGGCCGCTGCGGCGAGTACTACACCAGCTTCTGCGACCCGCGGCTCAACCCCGGACAGGCCGTCACCGCCATCTCGGCCTGGCGCGCCTGAATCCCGGCCGCCCCTTATCCCGTACCGGAACCACGGAGGTAGTGAGATGCAGGACAAGATCGCCCTCGTCACCGGCGCCGCGGGCGGCATCGGCGCCGCGGTGGTCCGCGCGCTCGCCGAGCGCGGTGTGACCGTCGCCGCCGTCGACCGGGACGAGTCCACGCTCAAGCAGCGCGTCGCGGCCTTCGTCGTGGAGGGTCTGCCCGTCGAGGCGTTCCCCGCCGACGTCACCGACAGCGCCCAGGTCACCGCCCTGGTCGACGAGGCCGAGCGGCGCCTCGGCCCGCTCGACTACCTCGTCAACGCGGCCGGCGTCCTGCGCCTCGGCCCCGTCCGCACCTTCTCCGACGAGGACTGGGCGGCCACCTTCGCCGTCAACGCCACCGGCGTCTTCCAGGTCTCCCGCGCCGTCGTCGACCGGATGATCCCGCGCGGCTCCGGCGCCCTCGTCACCGTCGCCTCCAACGCGGCCAACACCCCGCGCACCGAGATGGCCGCGTACGCCGCCTCCAAGGCCGCCGCCTCCCTCTTCACCAAGTCACTGGGCCTGGAGGTCGCGCCCTACGGCATCCGCTGCAACCTGGTCGCGCCCGGCTCCACGGACACCCCGATGCTCTCCTCGATGTGGCACGACGAGACCGGGCCCCAGGGCACGATCGAGGGCCGCCCCGAGGCGTTCCGCGTCGGGATCCCGCTGAAGAAGCTGGCGCTGCCGACCGACATCGCCGAGGCCGTCGTCTTCCTCCTGTCGGACCAGGCGTCCCACATCACGCTGCACGACCTCACCGTCGACGGCGGCGCGTCCCTCGGCGTCTGAGCAGCTCCTCACCCGCGTACACCGCACACACGTCACGAGAGGACGGTCATGGCCGGGATACCCCCCATCGAGGCCTATCCGTTGCCGACGGCCGGCGCCCTGCCGCCGGTCACCCCGCACTGGACCGTGGACCCGGCCCGCGCCGTGCTGCTCGTCCACGACATGCAGCGCTACTTCCTGGCGCCGTTCCCCTCGCCGCTGCGCGAGGAGATCATCGCCAACGCGGCCCTGCTCCGCGACCGCTGCGCGGCCCACGGCATCCCCGTCGCGTACACCGCGCAGCCCGGCGGCATGACCCCCGAACAGCGGGGTCTGCTCGCCGACTTCTGGGGCCCCGGGATGCGCCTCGACCCCGCCGACCGCGAGATCGTCGAGCCGCTCGCGCCCGCCTCGGGCGACTGGCTGCTCACCAAGTGGCGCTACAGCGCCTTCTTCAGGACGGACCTCCTGGAGCGGATGCGGTTCCACGGCCGCGACCAGCTGATCATCTGCGGGGTCTACGCCCACATCGGCGTGCTCGCCAGCGCCGTCGAGTCGTTCACCCACGACATCGAGACCTTCCTGGTCGCCGACGCCGTGGGCGACTTCACCGAGGCCGAGCACCAGTCGGCCGTCGCGTACGCGGCCAAACGCTGCGCCGTCGTCACCACCGCCAAGGAGGTGCTGGGGTGAACACACCGGCCCCCGCCGACCTGCTGAGCCGGATCCTCGGCCCGAACCCGCCCGCCTTCGCCGTGCTGCACCGGCCCGAGACCACCGGACCCGGCGCACTCGACCTGCTCACCGGCGAGATCTCGCTGCCCGAGACCCTCGCCGACCTCCCGCTGCGCGAGGACGGCCCCGGCACCGCGCGCCACGAGGTCCTCGCCGTCGTCCCGTACCGCCAGATCGGCGAACGCGGCTACGACCGGACCGACGACGGCGCCCCGCTCATCGCGATGAGCGTCACCGAGCAGACCACCGTCCCGCTGGACACCGTCCTCGCCGCGATCCCCGACGTCCCGATCACCCTCGCCGACGGCGGCTTCGACGTCGACGACGACGCGTACGCCGAGATCGTGCGCCGGGTGATCGCCGACGAGATCGGCACCGGCGAAGGCGCCAACTTCGTCATCCGCCGCTCCTTCACCGTCGAGATCACCGACTACGGCCCCGGCAGCGCGCTGACCTTCTTCCGCCGGCTCCTGGAACGCGAGTCGGGCGCCTACTGGACCTTCCTCATCCACACCGGCGAGCGCACCTTCGTCGGAGCCTCCCCCGAGCGGCACGTCAGCCTCGCCGACGGCACCGCCGTCATGAACCCCATCAGCGGCACGTACCGCTACCCGGCCTCCGGCCCCACGCTCCCCGGCGTCCTCGACTTCCTCGCCGACCGCAAGGAGGCCGACGAGCTGTACATGGTCGTCGACGAGGAACTGAAGATGATGGCCCGGATCTGCGAGGGCGGCGGCCGGGTCGTCGGCCCGTACCTCAAGGAGATGGCCCGCCTCGCGCACACCGAGTACTTCATCGAGGGCCAGACCGACCGCGACCCGCGTGAGATCCTGCGCGAGACGCTGTTCGCCCCGACGGTGACGGGCTCACCGCTGGAGAGCGCCTGCAAGGTGATCTCCAAGTACGAGCCCCGGGGCCGGGGCTACTACAGCGGGATCGCCGCCCTCATCGGCCGCGACGCGCTCGGCGGCCGGGCCATGGACTCCGCCATCCTCATCCGTACCGCCGACATCGACGCGGGCGGCCGGCTCTCCATCGGCGTCGGCGCGACCCTGGTGCGCCACTCCGACCCGGTGTCGGAGGTCGCCGAGACCCGTGCCAAGGCCGCCGGGCTGCTCTCCGCGCTCCAGGACGACGGCGGCTCCCGCTTCCGCGCCCACCCGCGCGTACGGGAGGCGCTGGAGCGGCGCAACGCCACCATCGCCGGCTTCTGGCTGGCGGAGGAGTCGGGCCGCGGCCGGCCCGATCCCGCCCTCGCCGGACAGCGCGTCCTGATCGTCGACGCCGAGGACACGTTCACCTCCATGATCGGACAGCAGGTCCGAGCACTGGGCCCGGAGGTGACGGTCCGACGCTTCGACGAGGAGTACGGGTTCGACGGCTACGACCTCGTCATCATGGGCCCCGGCCCCGGCGATCCGCGAGAGGCCGGACACCCCAAGATCACGCATCTGCGGTCGGCCGTCGCCGGCCTGCTGAGCGAGCGCCGGCCGTTCCTCGCGGTCTGCCTCAGCCACCAGGTCCTCAGCCTGCGCCTCGGTCTCGACCTCGCCCGCCGGGACGTGCCCAACCAGGGCGTCCAGAAGGAGATCGACCTCTTCGGCGCGCGCGAACGGGTCGGCTTCTACAACACCTTCGCCGCGCGCTGCGCCGAGGACTCCTTCCTGCACCCGGAGTTCGGCCCGGTCGAGGTCAGCCGGGACCCGGAGACCGGCGAGGTGCACGCGCTGCGCGGCGCGGGTTTCGCGTCGATGCAGTTCCACGCCGAGTCCGTGCTCACCCAGAGCGGTCCGCGGATCGTCGCGTCGATGCTGGGCGGGCTCGTGAAGAGCGGCGCGGTGCCGGCGGCGCGGTAGCGGAGCGACAGGGGCACACACGACGCGGCGCCGCCGGAGATCCCGGC